>JAXMIV010000114.1:0-4679 GCA_034377045.1 Prosthecobacter sp.
ACTGGGCATTGTCATGGGTGAAAGGTTGATCGGCTCCGCTTTCGTCCTGTAGCCGGATTTGGTCCACGGCCACAGGCTGCGGAGGTTGCCAGAACACCGATTGAGGGGGCGTGAACTGCCGCAGCATGACGGCACCGCTGCTGTCGCCATACTGGAGCAAGAGTTCCCCGAGCAAGACAAGAAAGGAGGCTTGCTGCACCCGATCACTCACCTTTTCATCGAGTTCCATGTTCCAAAGAATCAGCCAGCCCCTGCCCGCCCGCTGGACAGCAAGCGCAGGCACCCCATCGTCGTAGCGCATGAGGATCTGTTCCGGATCCGTGGCAATTTGCAGACGCTTCCAGACGTTGCCGCTTGCGGGATCACCATACTCGCCATTGCGAAACAATGTCCACAGGGCGTGTTCTTCCTGCACCGTCTGCAACACCCATGGCTTGTCCTTGGCGCGATCGCGCTGCCCGCTCGTGATGGAGGCCTGTTTGGCGGAAGCCTCCCAGAAAGCCATCCAAGCACTGCCGTTCCAGTCGTCCCCCGGCTGACAGATCACCGTCGCGCCACGCACAGACGCCTCACGCAGGGCGACCGCACTGCCGGCAGGCGCACGCACGGCCAGACGCACCTCGGGATCGGGAGCGGTGCTCTTCAAGTCGAGCCAGCCGAGTGACGAGAGCGCCCGCTGCCACAAAACAAGGGAAGCATCCTGCGGCGGACCCTCCATGTTTACGCGCCAGCTTTCGCGCACCTCCACCGTCGCAAAACGCCGGTCATCCGCCGGGAATGCATCCTCCGGCAGCGATGCGACAATGCTTTGCAGTCCTGCGGCACCGCAAGGCACCCGGAACTCCGCCACGCCTTCTCCCCATGCCGGCAGAGTGACTGCGCGCGATTGCCGCACTTCGGCAAAGGCCAGTTGCACGGTGGTTTTCAGTTCGGCGGCAGAAAAATTCCGCACGCGACACAACACCCGCGCCTCGGTGCCACTGACGGGCCGCTCCGGCTGCACAGTCAAACTGGTGAGCGTGGCATTCGCCGCCTCAGTGACCGCCACCGGCATTTTGTAGAGTTTCACATTGGGCGGGATACTCAACGCGGCCTGTTTCCACGCACTCGATTGAAAATCGCTGATGACATACAACTCCTTGTCGCCTTCGCCGCGCCCCAGTTGCTCCATGGCGATGCGAAGGGCTTCATTCACCTCCCCTGCCTCCTGCGTAACACTGCCACGCCGCAGCGACTCCCGCAACGCTTCCATGTTCACGGCGGGATCAGGAAACTCCGCATCCGGTTCCGCATCCAGCCACACCACATTCGCCAGCGTCTGCGAACCGGCCCCCTTCAAGACCTCGCCCGCGAGTGTCATGCCGCGTACCAGACGTGATTGCCCCTGCTCAACAAATCCCATCGATGCGGAGCGATCCACCACCAGCACCATCGTCTTGCGCGCATTCACGGCGGTAAGCTGCGTCCCCTGAAAGAGCAGAGGCTGCAAAAACGCCGCCAGGATGCCCGCCACCGCCAGCAGGCGCAGGAGAAGCAACAGCCAGTCTTTGGGACGGCGCAAGTTCGTCGTCTTTCGCTCTACCTGACGCAACCATTGCAGCGACGGAAACGGAAACTCCCTGGGCCGCGCCTTGGCAAACAAGTGCGCCAGCACCGGCACGGCCAGGAGGGCCGTGAAGATGAGAAGCGCAGGATTGAGTAATGAAAAAGTCATGAAAAATCAGCGGGCAATACGATCCAAGAGAGCAAAGTAGCTTTCGTCGGTGCGGGCGGGCATCCAGTCCACGCGCCGGGAGGCGGCCATAGCTCGCAGGGTGCCGATGCGCTCGCGCACGGCTTCACGATAACTCTCACGCACCTGCTGGCTGTGGATGGTGAGTTTTTCACCAGTCTCGAGATCGGTGAACCGCGCGAGACCAACCTCGCCGAGATCAAACTCCATGGGGGAGAGAACCTGGAAGAGATGGATGCGAAACCCGCGATGCAGGTAGGGATTAAGCGCCTTGAACACGGCGGCCGGGTCCTCGTAAAAGTCACTGAGAATCACCAGCGTCCCGCGTCGGGTAAGGACCGGTAACGACCGCTCCAACGCCGTCGCCAGGGATGTCTCGCGACCGGATTTGTTGTTCTCCAATGCGCTAAGGCACTGATGAAGATGAGTGCGCGTGCTGCCGAGCGGAAGGGAGGTGCGAATGCGGTCGTCAAAGAGGTGCAGGCTCACCTTGTCCGTCTGGCGCACGACGAGATACGCCAGGCAGGCGGCGAAAAAGGAAGCATGGTCGAGTTTGGTCACGCCATCACTCATCGGAAAACCCATGCTGCCGCTGCTGTCCACGAAGAGGTGCAGTTCCATGTTCGTCTCCTGTTCGAAGGTCTTCAGGAAAACACGGTCCGTGCGCGCAAAAACGCGCCAGTCCACCAGCCTCGGATCATCACCCGGCGTGTACCCGCGGTATTCATGAAACTCGGTGGAGGAACCCCTCTGCTTGGAGCGATGCCGCCCGCTGAGCCAGCCCTCAACCATGAGACGCGCGGAGAGCTCGTAATTCTTGAGCTTGCGCACGTCCTCGGGACGGAGGTGTTTGAAGGTCGTTGGCATGGGTGGAAATCCGGGGCCGCGTTGTTCTGCGTCGTGAAGTCGAACGTCTTGGGCTTACAGTTTGGCGAGAAGATGGGCGATGATTTGTTCGACACCAATGTTGTCGCCGGTGGCGTTGTAGTTCGGGAGGATGCGATGACGCAGCACGGGAGCGGCAACCGCTTTCACTTCCTCAAGAGAGGTCGCCGCCTGACCGCGCAGCAAGGCGAGCGCCCGCGCCGCCCGCACGAGGGCCTGCGAAGCACGGGGTCCCGCCCCCCAGGCGATGTAGTTTTTGATGAACTCATCCGCGAACTCACTGCCGGGCCGGGAACCGTGGGTGAGCTTCAAAACGGCCTGGGTGACATGATCCGGAACCGGCACATCAAGCACCGCCTCCTGCAAGGCAATCAGTCCCGCGGCATCAAGCACCGTCTGGGCGGTGGAGGAAGCTTTCCCGGTCGTGCGGGCCAAAACCTCGGTCTCCTCGGCCAGGCTCGGATAGTCGAGTTTGATCTGGAAGAAGAAACGATCGAGCTGTGCTTCCGGCAGCGGGTAGGTCCCTTCGTGCTCAATGGGATTCTGGGTCGCAAAGACGAGGAACGGCTCCTCCAAGAGACGCGTTTTGCCTGCCACCGTGACTTGCTTCTCCTGCATGGCCTCCAGCAACGCCGCCTGGGTTTTGGGCGGGGTGCGGTTGATTTCATCCGCAAGGATGAGATTCGCAAAGATCGGTCCCGGCACGAAATTAAAGCTGCGCCCACCACCGGGAGTTTCCTGGAGCACTTCACTGCCGAGAATGTCCGTGGGCATCAAATCCGGCGTGAACTGGATGCGCTGGAATTTGAGGCCGAGAATTTTCCCGAGCGTGGAAACCAGCAGCGTTTTGGCCAGACCGGGCACGCCGACAAGCAGACAGTGACCGCGGCAGAGCAGGGCGGTGAGCATCTGCTCGACAACGCTTTCCTGTCCGACGATGACGCGGCCGGTTTCTTCGCGAATGCGTGACGCTTGAGTAAGCACATGCTCCCAGGAGGAATGGGTGGGTTGAGGAGGAGGTGACATAAGGAGTTTATTCGGTCTTGGGAATTCCGGTGGTGCTGATACTGATGAAGTGAAGATAAGAAGGCTCAACATTCTGTTGCTCCAGAGCTCTCAAAACGGACTCCCAACTGTGCAACTCATCCCCGCGCGCTTCCTGCATGAATTGCCAAGCTTCTGCCAGGGCTTCGTCAGCTTGTTTCACCTCGGTGGAGGCCGCTTCCTTGGACGGTTCGGTAACGGGAGCATCAAACCAGGTCCAGCTCACCTGGCTTTGACCTCTCGTAAATGTTCCCAGGCAGGCGCGTTTTGCCAGTTTGGGCAGCTCCTCGCCAATGCCGAGAGCCATGCTTCGAAGGTTTTCACTTTGCCAGCCCTTGGGCAGGGAGGTTGTCTCCTTCACGACAAGATTCCATCCCATGACCGGAGTCCGACGATGCAGTTGGACGGAGATGATGGAGCTCCCCTCGAATGAGGAAACGCGGCGCGCGATCTCAATTGCCGTGGCTTTGTCCAACTTGCGCCCCCGTAAGGCCTGCCACCCGCCAGCCTCCTTGACTCCGGATAACGTCACTTCACGAATTTGATCCATGTAAGCCATGAAATTCGGAGGTAACTCCGTCTCATGGGTCAGGGCTTCATTGAGGACGAGAAGCTTGTCGACCGCCATCGTTTCGATGTCCCTCGCGATTTCCCCGACCGTCTTGCTACTCCATTCCTTGAGCAACTGCTGGCGCATTTCCGGTTTAACCGCCGCCGCTTGCGGCAGGGGCTGCGGAGTTTTTCCGTCAAGCAACGCCATGCCATAGTCGCGCAGAACCCGGGTGCCGCGCGTGCCCAATGTCGTGAGATAACTGGTGGCCTCATCATCCGCTTCGCCGGTCGCTAGTAACTGCAGGCAACTCACCGTCTGAATGAGCAATCCCTGAGGCTCCCCTCCGTACTCCGGATCGGGCGGCTCTTGTCCAGCATCGGAGGACTGCTCCAGCAAACGCTTCCAATGAGGCTTGGTCTTCTCCAGAACCGCCAACCGATCCTCAACCTTCAGATTCAACTTTGT
>JAXMIV010000115.1:0-7834 GCA_034377045.1 Prosthecobacter sp.
GGCTGCCAGGGTAGGCGAAGCGGAGATCGGTGAGGGAGAGGGCGGACATGAGCACGGAAGTGCTCAGTATTCAGTGCTCAGTGCGCAGTTCAATCAGCGAAGTAGGCCAGTTGGGCTGCAACTGGGAATCGGGCGGGGAGCAGTTCGGGCCGAACTGCGCTACTTGGTGGGCATGAAGAGCCGGGCGATTTGGGTGGCGGAATCGAAGTCGCTGTACCGGAGGGTCATGAAGCGGATTTTGACGGAGAAGGGCTCTTTGATTTGGGGCGCGACGATGAACTTGTCGTTCATGAAAATCGAAATGGGCTGGGCGAGATCGTTCTGCGTCAGAGATTGGAGTTCCTTGAGCTTGGCGTTGGCGAGGTAGACGCGCACCTGGGGATCGGACTTGGGTTCCAAGCGGATTTCGACGCGTTCGACGTCGGCGGGTTTGAGGTGCAGGGCGGGCGAGGCGGCTGACGTTGGTTCGGCGCCTTGGGCAGCGAAGGAGACGAGAAACAGGAGGGCGAGAATCAGGAAGTGTTTCACGCAGTTCTGGGGATCGGGGCGGGAGCAGTTCGGGCCGAACTGCCCTACTTGGGACGGTAGAACCTCGCGCCCCTTAGATGCGGGGCACGGTGAGCGATTGGAGCTTCAGTCCGGGTTTGGCGTGCTGTCGGCGCAGGCGGATGATTTGCAGAATGACGCCGATGAAAAATAGGCCGAAACACACGCCGATGGCGGTGAGCAGGACGGGATCTTCACGGCTGGCCACGAGGGGCTTGCCGAGAGGCAAACGGGTGGCTCCCTCGATGATGGCGGGAATCATGTGGAAGAAGAAGGTCGCTGAGAAGGCGACGGCCTCGAGGTAAGGGGAGGCTGCGCCGAATTGCCGTTGTCCGGCGGCGGTGCCGATCCGCAATACCACCAGGGTGACGATGCCGAGGATGTGGGGAGGGCCAAAGCCACCATGGTTGTAAATGCCAATCCCGGTCAGGACGGAGATGATGGTCGCGAGGACATAGATGCGGCCCCAGGCGCTGCGCGGCGTGATCTCCTTGTGCCAGATGAAGCTGATGAGTCCGGCGAGCACGGCAATCACGCTGATCGCCGTATGGGCGGTACTGAGAGAAAATGGGTCGATCATGGGGTCTCGCAGGTTGAGTGGTTGGCCTAACGGGTCGCTAGGCGACCTGAGGGGCGCAATTCCCGTGCCAAGCTGAGGGCATTCTTGGCCGAGGGGAAAGTAGTCCAGTTGCGCCGCAACTGGGGATCAGGGCAGGGGGAGACAGTTCGGGCCGAACTGTCCTACTTTCAGGCTTGCGGGGCGACGGGGTTATTTTAGGGTTTTGCCATGGAGTTTCGGTTCTTCGATCCGTCGGCGAAGGTGGAGGTGAGCCGGAGGAATCTGCCGCATTGGGAACAAGGGGATGCGTACTACTTTCTCACCTGGCGGACGGCGGATTCGATTCCGACAGAGGTCGCGGAAGAATGGCATCGAGAACGCGCAGAGTGGTTGCTCGGGCATGGGATCAATCCGGAACTGGACGATTGGCAGCGGGAGGTTGAGTTGCTGCCGGAGGTCGCGCATCGGGAGTTTTACCAGCGGTTCACGACGCGGTGGCACGAGTTGCTGGATGATTGCCATGGCCAGTGTGTGCTACGCCAGCCGGAACTGAGCGAGGTCGTGGCGGAGAATCTACGGCGCTTTGACGGGGAGAGGTATGAGCTGGAGGGGTTTGTGGTGATGCCTAACCATGTTCATGTTTTGGCTGGCATTCCGGGTCGCGGTGCGATGAAAAGGCTGTGCCGGAACTGGAAGGGTTTTACCGCAAAGAGGATCAACAAGCGGTTGGGAAGGGAAGGGCAGTTTTGGCAATGGGAGAGCTTTGACCACCTGGTGCGCAGTCCATCCAGTTTCGAGAAGTTTCGGCGGTATATCGCGGAGAATCCGAGAAAAGCCGGGCTGAGGGATGGGGAGTGCCGGGTGTGGGTAAAGTCGCCCAGCAGAAAGTAGTCCAGTTGCGGCGCAACTGGGGATCAGGGCAGGGGACGGGGAGACAGTTCGGGGCCGAACTGTGCTACTTTACGGGAGCAGGACGGGGAAACAGTTCGGGCCGAACTGTCCTACTTACGCCGCCACCAAGTCATACCCGCGCCACTCTTTGACGGTGACTTCGGCGAATTGGCCGACGGGGAGCTTTTTGTCGACGAAGACGGTGGTGTCGATGTCGGGGGCGTCCATTTGGCTGCGGGCGACGCCGGGTTCTTCGACGAGGACGCGGATTTTTTTACCGATCTGCAGGCGGTTGATCTGCTCGACGTTGCGCTGGATGGCGCGCATGGCTTCGTTCCAGCGGCCTTTGCGGGTCATGTGGTGGAGGTGGCCTTCCATCTGGTCGGCGCGGGTGCCTTCTTCACGGGAGTAGTTGAAGACGCCGGCGCGTTCAAATTTGGCGTCTTCGATGAACTGGACGAGCTCGTTGAAATCGGCATCGGTTTCGCCGGGGAAGCCGACGATGAAGGTGGTGCGAATGGAGATGTTGGGGATGCCGGCGCGGATGCGTTTGACGAGGCCGCGGATGTAGGCGCCATCGGTCTCGCGCTTCATGAGGGTGAGCATGTTGTCGCTGATGTGCTGCAGCGGCATGTCGATGTAGCGGGCGACCTTGGGGCTTTCGGCAATGGCCTGGATGAGGTCATCGCTCCAATGGGCGGGGTGGGTGTAGAGGAGGCGGATCCAGAAGTCGCCGGGGATGGAATTGAGTTCGCGGAGGAGGGAGGCGAGGGATTCGCCTTTGGTGGAGTCGACGCCGCTGCGGGGATTCGGGCGTTCTTCGGTCCACTTGTCCATGCCGAAATAGGTGGTGTCCTGGGAGATGAGGTTGATCTCTTTGACGCCGCTTTCGATGAGCTGGCGGACTTCCTTGACGACGCTTTCCTGGGTGCGGCTGCGATGGCGGCCGCGGATGCGGGGGATGATGCAGAAGGAGCAGGGATGGTTGCAGCCTTCGGCGATCTTGACGTAGGCCATGTGCTTCGGCGTGAGGCGGAAGCGCGGCGTGTCGTAGTCGGGAATGTACGTGGGCAGGCGGGTGACGAGGTTTTCCTGAATCTGGGCGCCCATGAGCTTTTGGATGATGGGGGCGACCTGAGTGATCTGGTCGAGGCCGATAAAGGCATCCACTTCGGGCATGAGGCCGGGCAGGTCTTTGGCGAAGCGCTGGGAGAGGCAGCCGGCGACGATGATCTTTTGTTTTTTGCGCTTCTTCGCGTCCTCGCGGGCATCGACGGCATCATGCACGGCGCCGATGCTTTCCTTCTTCGCCATGTCGATGAAGGAGCAGGTGTTGATGATGAGGACATCGGCCAAATCTGCCTCCGGTGTCATGACCATGCCAGCCTGCTGGAGGTGGCCGACCATGATTTCGGAGTCGATGAGATTCTTGGCACAGCCCAGGGAAACGAGACCGACTTTGATCATAAGGGGGGTGAGAGAATACGTCCTTTTGGCCTTTGCGAAAGAAAAACCTTCCCCTGAGTGCCGTACGTAGTCAGCACTATGAAAAAGGGACTTTTCGCCTGGGTGGGATTGCTGTTGAGCGTCGGCGGCCTGCAGGCTGGGCTGTCGGAGGAGTGGGAATTCGCCTCGCCCCGGGAGGAGGCGACGCCCGAGCATGGGGTCAAGGCCAAGGCAGGTCACGAGGGCAATGAGGCGCTGGTGATCGAAACCGGGACCGGGGAGCAGTGGATCGGGAACTGGGAGAAGGCGGTGCCGGTGCTGGGTGGGAAGTATTATCATTTTACCGCGTGGCGGAAGTATTCGGACATGCCGGAGCCGCGGCGCAGTGTGGTGGCGCGGGTGCTTTGGCAGGATGAAAATGGCAAGCCGGTGAGCTGGGAGGAGCCGGCGAAGAGCGGCTATGCCAAGGGCAACATCCCGCGCGCCGAGCCGGAGTATCCGCGTGATCTGGGCGGCAAGGCAGGCGAGTGGGGCCGGTTTGAGGAAACGTTGCGCGCGCCAGCGAAGGCGAAGCAGGCGAAGATCGAGCTGTACCTGCAATGGGCCAGCAAGGCGCGGGTGGAATGGAGCGATGTGGCGCTGACGGAAGTCCCCGCACCGGCGCCGCGCAAGGTACGGCTGGCGACGATTCATTTGCAACCGAAGGAGGGAAAGAACCCGGGCGACAAGCCGCCGCAGTTTGCGCCGCTGATCGCGCAGGCGGCCGAACAAAAGGCGGATCTGGTGGTGCTGCCGGAGACGCTGACCTATTACGGCACCGGCAAGAAAATGGAGGAATGCGCGGAGACGGTGCCCGGACCGAGTACGGCCTATTTTGGCAAGCTGGCCAAGCAGCACAATTTGTACATCGTCGCCGGGCTGGTGGAACGCGAGGGCAAGACAATCTACAACACCTCAGCGCTGATCGGTCCCGATGGCCAACTGGTGGGCAAGTATCGCAAGGTGACGCTGCCGCGCAGCGAGATTGAATCAGGAGTGACGCCGGGGCGTGACTATCCGGTCTTTGACACGCGCTTTGGCAAGGTGGGCATGATGATTTGTTATGACGGGTTTTTCCCGGAAGTGGCGCGGGCGTTGACGATCAAAGGCGCGGAGGTGATCGCCTGGCCGGTATGGGGCTGCAATCCGCTGCTGGCCGCCGCGCGCGCCTGTGAGAATCACGTCTATGTCGTGAGCAGTACCTACACGGACGAGAGCAAGTACAAGTGGATGATTTCGGGCATCTTTGATCACTACGGCGATGTCCTGGCCAAGGCGACGGAGTGGGGCACGGTGGCGATCGCGGAAGTGGACCTGAACGAGCATTCCCACTGGAATAGCCTGGGTGATTTCAAAGCGCAGATCTCCGCGCATCGGCCGGCGCCGCTGCGGGAGTAGGGCACAAAAAATCCCATCCGCACGGTGGCGGATAGGATTTGGAGAGGGGAGGCGGACGACTACTTCGCGGCCTTCTTGAGGACCTTGTTCAGGGTGCCGGCGAAGTCGCCCGGAGTTGTGCTGCCGACCTGATTGCCGAGGTCTTTTCCAGAGGGGTCCACGAACTGGACATGGGGGATGCCTTGGACGGCGTATTGTTGAGCGGCCTTGGAATTGGCGTCTTCATCCACGTCGAGGTAGGCCCAGACGAACTTGTCATGCAGGGCGGCGACTTCCTTGCTGGGGTAGACGGATTTTTTCATGGTCTGGCAGGGCGGGCACCAAGCGGCGGAAAAGACGAGGATGGCGGGTTTGCCTTCCTTTTTGGATTGTTCGATGGCCGCTTTGTAGTCGGTGAGGAATTTGGGGCTGCCTTTGGGGAATTCATGGGGCGCGGCGATGGCCGGCAGAATAAAGGAGGCAGCGAGGAGGGCGGCGGCGAGGAGGAGGATGAGCTTTTTCATGGTGATTTGGAGTGTGGGTCAAGCCAACAGCACAGTCATAAGACGCACGAGCGGGCGGTTTATTCCAATTGTAAACGTGCGAGCATCCCATAAAGACCACCTGGACGTTCCAAAAGTTCATTGTGGGTGCCGCGTTCGACGATGGTGCCGCCGGACATGACCAGGATCTGATCGCAGCGGCGGACGGTGGACAGGCGGTGGGCAACGATGATGGAGGTGCGGTTGGCCATGAGCTTGTCCAGGGCGTCCTGGACGAGGCGTTCGCTCTCGGCATCGAGGCTGCTGGTGGCTTCGTCAAGGATGAGGATGGCGGGGTCGGCGAGGATGGCGCGGGCGATGGCGATGCGCTGGCGCTGGCCGCCGGAAAGCTGGGTGCCGCGTTCGCCGACGAGGGTTTCGTAGCCTTCGGGCAGGGTCTCGATGAATTGGTGGGCGTTGGCTTGTTTGGCGGCAGCGATGACCTCTTCGAGGGAAGCGCCGGGTTTGCCGTAGGCGATGTTTTCGCGGATGCTGCCGCCGAAGAGCAGGATCTCCTGGGGCACGAGGGCGAGGTTGCGGCGCAGGGTGGTGAGGTCCATATCGCGGATGGGCTGGCCATCGATGAGGATCTCGCCGGAGATGGGCTCGTAAAAACGATAGAGCAGGGCGATGGAGGTGGTCTTGCCCGAGCCGCTGGGACCGACCAAGGCGATGCGCTGGCCTGCGTGCGCGTCGAAGGAGAATTCCTTGAGGACGGTGACGTCCGGACGGGTGGAGTAGGCGAAGTTGACATCGCGCACGGAAATCTCGCCGCGAAAGCGCTGCTTGGGTTCGCTGGAGGGAAGGGGTTCCACTTCATCGACCAAGATTTCGCGCACGCGTTCCGTGGCGCCGAGAGCTCTTTGGAATTGGGCGATCAACTCGGGGAACTGCATGAACGAAGCGGTGATCATGGCGCTGAAGGCCCCGAATTGCATGAACTGAGCCTTATCGATTTCACCATTGCAGAGCATGCGGATGCCGAACCAAAAGACGGACGTGAGAGCCAGGCTGAAGCAGAAGATGATGAAGGCGATGAACAAACCGCGCGGCATGGCCGCACGCAGGGCCGTGGCGAGGAAGTTGCCTAACTGGCGATTGTACCTCTGGATCTCGTAGTCTTCGTTGCGGTACGCCTTCACGCTGACCATGCTTTGCAGGCTTTCATCCACCACCACCTGGGACTGGGCGAGGTCATCCTGAGCCTTGCGGGTCAGTTTGCGGATGCGCGCGCCAAAGACGGCGATGAGGATGAGGACGACGGGAATCGTCGCCAGCATGAAGAGCGAGAGCTTGTACGATTTGGCGAAAACAAAGCAGAGGCTGGCCAGGAGCATGACGCTATGGCGGATGAGCATCGGGATGGTGACCACGAGGGTGTCCCGCATGGCTTCAACATCGTTGGCCAAACGTGAGGCGAGTTCGGCGGAGCGGCGGCGATTCAGCGTGGCCATGGGCAGCCGGATGATGCGGCTGAAGGTGTCCATGCGCAGCTTTGCGAGAGCGCGTTCCGAAGCTTTGGCAAAGAGCATGATGCGCCAGAAGGCAATGAAGGCCTGAACACCGACGACGGCAACCAGGATGGGCACGGTACGGTTTGCTTCAGCCATCAGGGCTGGACCAGGCGTCTCTGAAATGGCGAGGTTCAGCAGGGTGGTGAGCAGGTAGAGGAAACCCAGAGTCAAACCGCTGGTCAAAGTCAGCGCGACGAGCGCCGGGATGAAGACATTGAAGTGCGGGCGCAGGTAGCGCAGGAAGAAGGCGGCGTCACGCCAGGCGGCGCGGTCCCAGATTTTTTTGGACTTGGGGGCTTCGGGCATGTGGGGGTAACGACAGTGGCGGGGCCGGAACGGAAGGCAAGGACGGAAGGAGAAGGGGTTTTCAACCCCGTTCAGGTGAGGGGTTGCAAACCCTCACTTCTTTCGCGGAGATCCCCAGCCGCCGCCGCCAGGTGTCTCGATGCGCACCCGGTCGCCAGGCTCGGCATTGAAGCTGACGCTGGAGGGCAGGGAAGTGTGAGAATCGCCCCGAAGCAGGGTTTGCATGCCAGGCTTGCCGTCAACGCCGCCGTGCAGGCCAAAGGGGCCTCCCCGGCGATGCTGGGTCAGCAGCGAGACAGTCACCGGGGCTAAAAACTCGAAGTCACGCACGACTCCGTCCCCGCCGGGCCACTCACCCGGACCGCCGGAGCCGCGGCGGATCGAAAATTCACGCAGCCGCACGGGGTAGCGTTGCTCGATGATTTCCGGGTCGGTGATGGCGGTGTTGGTCATGTGGCTGTGAATGGCGGACGCGCCCGAATAGCCCGCGCCGGCGCCCGTGCCGCCGGCGATGGTTTCGTAGTAGCCAAAGCGTTCGTTGCCGAACAAGAAGTTATTCATCGTGCCCTGGCTGCAGGCCTGGAGGTCAAAAGCCCGGATTAGGGCGTCAACGA
>JAXMIV010000116.1:0-3995 GCA_034377045.1 Prosthecobacter sp.
GCTTGAGATTCAAGATCGCTTTGCTGCTGAACCGGTGTATGCAAAAACCGGCAAAGGCTATTTGAAGAGTGCCGGAGTCACTGAATTGCAGAAGATCAAAAAGGAAAGCAAACAGAAGAAGACTGAGGAATGACACAAGGACGGCATTCCTGGTTGGCCCCATTCAATTGGGCCTTCGTTACCGCCCAGAACAAGATTCTATGCGAGACCAAGAAGGCTCACCACGGTCCGACTTCAGACGGACATGATCGGACCCGGCAACTATGGGAGGAGCAGTATCAGTCGTCAATGAGTCTGGCTGAGGCCATTGACTTGTGCCGCCGTTGTCACCGATTAGCGCCGTTTTGTTTCTACAATGGCAACACCTTCTCGGCTATTGCTCGCTCGGTAATTGCCAAGTTGGACCTTGCCGAGGCACAAGCCTTTGTGATTCGCAGTCTCGCCGGCCACATTGTCGCCGGGGTTGCAACCGAAGATGAAATAGCGGCCTTTAAGGAATTTAGCGACAAATTCCCGGCATAAAGCGGGACTGACGCCTGGAACGATCATGCTGAGGTCAAGCATTGGCATGGGTTTAAGCTTTGCGGAAAGCTGACTCTGTGATTAAAACCTCAGCCAACCATGATTGAAGATCGCCGCTCGTTCACCCGCACTGCCTGGCTTACCGTGGCCCTGCTCTTTCCAGTGGCGCTGTTGAACTATCTGGACCGGCAGATGATCGCTTCGATGAAGGTTTCGGTGATGCAGGATCTCCCCGACATTGGCAGCGAGACGAACTGGGGACACATGCTGGCGCAGTTTAAGTGGGTTTATGCCTTCTTCAGCCCCATCGGCGGCTACATTGCCGACCGTTTCAGCCGCAAGTACACCATCTGCGGCAGCTTGTTCATCTGGTCGTTTATCACGTATCTGACCGGGCATGTGCATAGTTTTGAAGGGCTGCTCTGGACCCGGACCGCGATGGGAATCAGTGAAGCGTTTTATATCCCCGCGGCTCTGGCCTTGATCGCGGATTTTCACACTGGGCACACACGCTCACGCGCGGTGGGCATTCATCAGATGGGGATTTACTGCGGGGTCATGATCGGCGGCTTTGCCGGTTTCGTCGCGCAGGACCCGGATTTGGGCTGGCGCACGGCCTTTGATTACACGGGACTGGCCGGCATTCTTTATGCGGTGCCGTTGCTGTTCCTGCTCAAAGATCCGCCGCGCCGCTCGGTGGTGGGCATCACCGCCGCGGAGGCTAAACCCTCGGTGGGAATGGCCCTGCGTGAACTCTTGACCAACCGATCTTATCTCTTGCTGGTGCTGTACTTTACCCTGCCTGCGCTGGCGGCCTGGGTCATCAGGGACTGGATGCCGGCGATCCTGCAAAAGGAGTTCAACATCAGTCAGGGTAAGGCTGGAGTTTCTGCGTCTCTCTATTGGCAAGGGGCAGCGTTGTTATCAGCGATTCTCGGTGGCTGGCTGGCGGATCGGTGGATGCGGCGCACGATCAAGGGGCGCATCTACGTCAGCGCCATTGGCATGATGATGATTGTCCCCGCGTTGTTCGGCGTGGGCAATGCTCCCGGCCTCAATTCCTTTGCGCTGGCCATCACGGCGTTGATTCTCTTTGGGATCGGCTGGGGTTTCTTTGACTGCAACAATATGCCCATCCTCTGCCAGGTGACGCGACCGGAACTTCGTGCCACGGGCTATGGCATCATGAACTTCGTCAGCATGGTCTGCGGCGGCGCGGCCGACTGGGGCTTTGGCTTCATGACCGACCGGCACGTGCCTTTGAATGCCATTTTTGGCGTATTCTCGGGCATCTGCGTGCTTTCCGTCGTCCTGGTGCTCGTGATCCGGCCCAAGGAACAGCGCGTGTGAAGTGGGCTTTTTAGCGGGGCGCAAGAACGTCATCGACAAGCGGCGCTCAGTTGGGTATTACCCATCTGCCCCTATGCCTCTTTCCCTAGACGATATCCTCCAAGCTGCCGACGACCACAAAGCCAGTGACGTCTTTTTGATGGAAGGCGAACTGCCGCGGATGAAGATCGATGAGAGGCTCATGCTCTTCGGCGAGGAGCCGATGACCTTGCCGCAAATGGCGGGACTCTGGCAGGCTTGTGGGGCGAATCCACAGTCCGACATGGATGCTGACTCCGGCCTCGTGTCCACCAATCTCACGCGCTACCGCGTGAACGTGCATAAGGCCCTGGGCCGCCTGGGTGTGGTCATGCGCCGCATTCGGACGGATCTGCCTGTATTGTCCACCTTGGGCGTGCCCGATTGGCTTTTGACCAAGTGGGCGGCTCACCGTCGCGGGCTGATTCTCATCACCGGCCCCACGGGCATGGGCAAATCCACCACGATGGCGGGGCTGCTGCAATGGATGAATGAAAACTGGGCGCGGCACGTCGTGACCATCGAAGATCCCGTCGAGTTCATTTATCCGAACCAGCAGTGCATGTTCACTCAGCGTGAGGTCGGCCGCGATACGCCCAGCTATGCGCGTGGCGTGCGTGGCGCCATGCGGCAGGCGCCTGATGTGATCATGGTCGGCGAGATTCGCGACCTGGAGACGGCGCTGGCGACCTTGCAGGCGAGCGAGACCGGGCATCTCGTGCTGGCCTCGATCCACAGTGACAACGTCGTGGACGCGGTCGACCGCCTGGCACATCTCTTTCCGCCGGAACAGGCCGGCTTGGGCCTGCATCTGCTCTCTCAGCAGCTCATCGGCGCACTCTGCCAGAAGCTGGTGCCGCGCCCGGACGGTGGGCTGCTGCTGCTCGTCGAACATCTCGAAAACGGCGGCGCCGTGAAAACCTGGGTGGCGAAGCAGGAGATGGATCACATCCGCAATTACATGCAGCGCGGCAACGATCCGAATTGCATCACCTTCCTCACCAACATTGTGCGCGCCTACGAAGCCGGCGACATTTCCGAAGCGGAGGCCATTGCGGTCTGCGGTAATGAAGTGGAATTTAAGCGCGCGGCACGCGGCATCTCCTGAGGCGATGAGGACGACTCACGCCTTGGCAACGGATATCGAATTCAAGCAACACTCACATCATGCGCCAGTACGACCTCATTGAATACCTCGCCATGGCCATGCAGGCCGGCGCTTCTGATCTGCACCTTTCGCCCGGTGCTGCTCCCACCATGCGTTTGCATGGCCGCATGACGCCCGTGACCGATGAAATCTTCGACGCCAATGACGTGCGCGAATTGATGCTCGGCTCGCTCAAGGATACGCAGCGCGCCAAGTTGGAGCAGGAGTGGGAACTGGACTTTGCGATTGAGGTGGAAAACCTGGGCCGCTTTCGTGGCAACGCGTGTTTCGCCATGGGCCGCGTCGAGGGGAACTTCCGCTACATTCCCGATCAAATTCCGGAACTCGGCACACTGGGACATGGGCCCACGGTGCAGAAGATGTGTGAGATTCGCGACGGCCTCGTGCTCATCACCGGCGTCAGCAATTCCGGCAAGACCACCACGCTTTGCAGCATGACGCAGACGATCGCCGCGACGCGCTCCTGCAACATCGTTACCATTGAAGATCCCATCGAGTTTGTCTTCCATCACGGCAACAGTCTCATCAAACAGCGGCAGGTGGGTTTCGATACCCACGAGTACGCGCGCGCCATGAAGAGCGCGCTCCGCCAGGATGTGAACGTGATCACCGTGAGCGAGTTGCGCGACCTGGACACGATGCGTACGGCCATCACCGCCGCGGAAACCGGGCACCTGGTGATCAGCACCCTGCACACGGTGGATGCGCCCAGCACCATCACGCGCATTCTGGATTCCTATCCCAAGGAGCAGCAGGACTACGTGGCCTCGCAGCTCAGCCATTGCCTGCGCGGCATCGTCTGCCAGCACCTGATCCGGCGCCCGGATGGCGAGGGCCGGGTCATGGCTTCAGAAGTCATGACGATCAGTCCCGCCATCGCCAGTTGCATTCGTGACCAGCGCCTCCAGCAGCTTCCCAGCCTGATTCAGATTGGCGG
>JAXMIV010000117.1:0-2972 GCA_034377045.1 Prosthecobacter sp.
GCCGGTGACCTACAAGGTCAAGGAAGACGATCACCTGATCGACTACGACCACGTCGCCGAGATGGCGCAGAAGGAGAAGCCGAAGCTGATCGTGGCCGGCGCCTCCGCCTACAGCCGCCACATCGACTTCGCCCGCTTCCGCGAGATCGCCGACAGCGTCGGCGCCTACCTGTTCGTGGACATGGCGCACATCGCCGGTCTCGTCGCCGGTGGCGTGCATCCGAGTCCGATGGAGCATGCCGACTTCGTCACCACCACGACACACAAGTCCCTGCGCGGACCGCGCGGCGGCCTGATCCTAACCAACAATGAAGAACTGGCGAAGAAGATCAACAGCCAGGTCTTCCCCGGCATTCAGGGCGGCCCGCTGATGCACGTCATCGCCGCCAAAGCCGTCTGCTTTGGTGAAGCGTTAAGACCCGAGTTTGCCGGCTACCAGCGCCAGGTCGTCAAGAACGCCCAGGCCCTCGCCGCTCGCCTGACTGAAATTGGTTATCGCATCGTCAGCGGCGGCACCGACAACCACCTCATGCTCGTCGACCTGCGCCCGAAAGGCCTCAACGGCAAGGTCGCCAGCGAGACCCTCGATCACGCCGGCATCACCGTGAACAAGAACGGCATCCCCTTCGACACCGAAAAGATCACGCTCGGCGGCGGCATCCGCGTCGGCACCCCCGCCGTCACCACTCGCGGCATGAAGGAAGCGGAGATGATCCAAATCGCCGACTGGATCGACAAGGCTCTCACTCACAAGGACGACGCGCAGGTGCTCGCCGCCATCCGTGCCGAAATCACCGCCATCAATCAGCGCTTTCCCCTGCCGTAAGGAGTGAGGGTTTGCGACCCTCACCTTCAAACCGGCGGGCTTGAAAAGCCCTTTTCCTTCCCAGCCCATGAAAGCTATTCTGTTTGCCCTCGTTGCCGGTTTTAGCCTCATCGGCACGGGCGCATTTGCCATTGAGTCGTCACCTACCTTGCATCCCAAGGGCGCCGCCTTGCCCTTCTCCCACCAGGGCCCCTTTGTCACCACGGGCGATGGCGGCATCCTCTGCGTTGACGCAGCGAATGCGTTGCACAGCAAAGATGAAGGAGTGACCTGGACAAGCACGCCCATCTTTCGCGATGCGACAAAGTTCACGATCAGCAACGAACGCGCGCTCCTGCGCACACGGGAGGGCGTGATCGTTGCCGCGTGGATGAACATGAAGGAGCTCAAGTCGCTGCCCAAATTCAAGTGGGGCGGGCCGATCGAGGAGTTTAATGCGTACATTCTGCCTACCTATGTGTGCCGCAGCCTGGATGACGGCAAGACTTGGGAAGAGCCGATCAAACTCAACACGCCCTGGTGCGGCTGCATTCATTCGATGATTCAAACCAAGGAGGGCCGCATCGTCCTGGTGGGTCAGGAAATCATTCCCGAGTGGCGGCATGCGACGGTGATGTTTGTGTCGGATGACGAGGGCAAGACCTGGAAGCGCAGCAATGTGCTGGATATCGGCCAGGGCCGCCATGATCACGCCGGCTCTTGTGAAGGCACGGTCGTGGAACGGAAGGACGGCACGCTGTATGAATTACTGCGCACCGAGACAGGCTGGCTTTATGAGGCAGTATCGAGGAATGGCGGGCTGAAATGGGAAGACTTCCAGCCATCAAAAATCAAGTCCGTGACCTGCTGCGCCCAGATGGCGCGGTTGACCGATGGCCGCGTGGCCCTGCTCTGGAATCATCCGCCGCGCCACGACCCCACGAGCCCTAGCAGCCGCCAGGAACTTTCGATCGCCTTTTCCGAAGATGATGCCCGCACCTGGTCAAAACCAGTCGTGGTCGCCGCCAACTATGATGGCGCCAGAGCCCGCGTCTCCTACCCCTACCTCTATGAGCGGCATCCCGGGGAACTGTGGATCACCACCATGCAGGGCGGCCTGCGCATGAAGATCCAGGCGGCCGATCTGGACAAAGGCGAGATTCCAAAATTCATACCTCTTGTTAGCCCCGCGCCAAAACCCGGCGGCATCGTCATGTTCGGCGACTCCACTACCGCCGTGCGGCCCGGTGCCATTGACAAGGTTTATGCCCAGCGCATCGCGGAAGCGTTGAAGAGCGCGGGCTCGACCATTTCCGTTCACAACGCCGGCATTGGCGGCAACACGACTCGCGCCGCCTTGGCCCGCCTGCAACGCGATGTTCTCGACTACAAGCCGGGTCTCATTGTCATCCAATTCGGCATCAACGACTCCGCGATCGATGTCTGGAGAAAACCACCCGCCACCGAATCCCGGATACCCCTCGCCGAATACGAGGCCAATCTCCGCAGCATGATCGATCAAGCGCGCAAGCAAGGCGCCAAGGTCATCCTCATGACCACCAACCCCCTGCGCTGGACGGACCGACTCAAGGAAATGTACGGCAAACCTCCCTACCTCCCGAATGATCCCCACGGCTTTGAAGCACCGCTAATCCGCTACAACGACGCCGTGCGCAAACTCGCGAGCGACCTCAAACTACCCTTGGTCGACGTCTATGCCGCCTACCCCGCCTTTGCCGTCAGTCACAAGCGAACGATCGATGAACTCCTTCTCGACGGTATGCATCCTGGCGACTCGGGCCATCAACTCGTCGCCGAACTTTTGCTTCCAGTCATCCGCAAGCAACTTTAGTTAGGCCGCGTCACTGTTTGATCTCGGATGGCTTCCAGTCGTTGCCGGTGGGTTCCCTAATGTCCAACCATTTGATGCCAGGGCGGGTGAATTCGATCCGCCGCTGGCGGTAGAGAGCGCCTAGGGCCTGTTTGAAGGCTTTCTTGCTCGCCTCAAAGGTTTGGCGAATCGCATCCGGTGGGCTGTCGTCATCGAAATCGAGGCGGCCGCCATTGGCCTTGAGCGCCTCCATGATGCGGTCCGTCAATGGCGCCACGCGCTGATAACCGGAGGCATCGAGGCTGAGATCAATCTTGCCGCTGGGATGAATGGCGC
>JAXMIV010000118.1:0-2956 GCA_034377045.1 Prosthecobacter sp.
AGGCAAAAAAGGCCAGTGCCACCAGAAGCAGCCCACCGAGAATACCGAAGCGGATCAATTTGCCTCGGCGGCTGCTGCTGTCCTGAGCCGTGCGCACACTGGTGGGGAGCAGGCGTGTCCAGTTGTGGGTATCCAACTGCGAGTTGGGCGGCAGGTGATCAATGACCCGAACCGGCAACCCAGTCAGGCTGCCGACGCTGCTGGAGATGGCCTCATCCCAGGATGATCCCACAAGCGCTACCCCGCTAATGCTGCCGGCGCCCAACTCATTTTCCAGCGTCAACCGCGCCAGCACAATCTCCAGTGCGATGTCTTCCGCGGGCACCGTGGCAGGTGCGAACAGGTGGCTGTGATAAAGCTTGCCCTGAAAGCCCATGGCCAACACCAGCGAGCCATGCTCTTCGGTGATCACCATTTGCCCTTGCGGCAGAGTCGCGAGCCGCAAGGCCGCCGTATAATCCGACGCCTGCGGCAGCGCCAGGTCTTCCGGAAAAGGATCCGCCAGCACGTCCACGCTGACGGTTGCCGAGGCCGCCGTCTGCGTCAGCAGATGCCAGCGGAAATTGCGTGCCGTCCCACCCTCCAGTTTCATCCCCCGGCGCTCAAGCTGGGTCATGATGATCTGTTCGAGAATCTCGTGATCCGCATTCGGCAAAATCAGGCCTACCGTTCGACAAGCCGTCGCAGGAAGCCCAATGACTAAGGGTTTGACCTGGACGCCGACTTCGCTCGGTCTCTCCAGGACGGCACCGGCGGCTGTCGCGCGCGGCTTCCAAACGCGCCAGGAGGCGTCGGGGGCGGGAAGAAGCAAGGTCGCGGCATTCAAAAGCATGGGGTAGTGGTGTAACGCCTGGAACAGGCAAAAGTTGCAGGCCATTACGGCATTGTGCGAGGGCAGCTTCGGAGGTTTATCAAGCACACGATCGGCCACCCGTCGCCTTATTCTTCCATGCGCGCCAGATAGGTCAGCGACCGATCCTCTCCCCGCCGCGCAATGACGATGATTTGCGCCCGCTTTTCCCCCACCCAACCGGTGCTGGTGATGCGGCGCACGCTGTCGTCGCTGGTCAGAATGCTCTTCACCGCATCGGCCCGCTCTCCGGACAAGCCCAAAAGCTTGTAGGCCTCACTGTCGCTGACCCGGCGATCATCTTCCGTTCCCGGAATGCCATCGGGACCATCACGCTGCTGGACGAAGTTTTCCACATCCGTCTCGGAACCGCCCGTGACGGCGATCAGGGTCTCCTTGAACGCCGTGCGCAAGTCGATGGTACCGTCGCCATAGACGCTGAAGAACTCACGCCAATCGGGCTTCAGGCGATCCACCACGCCCATGCCGCGCACCAGAAGCATTTCTTCGACATTAGTGAAACCCTGCTGACGCGGCAGATCAAACACGCCCTGACTTTCGTAGTAGGCCGATTCGGCGCCGTTGGCGCGGACTTCATCATTGCCATCCACCCAATCCGCCAGGGAATCACTGGCCACGGTAGCTTCGTCACTGTTCAGCCCCCAGCGGACAAAGAGTTCGTAGATCGCCTCGCGCAGGCGCTCATCGGTGATGTAGTTGATGGGCATGCGCGCGCCCTCATAGTTGATCACCACGTCAAAGCCGCTGTCCGTGCCGATCTTTTGTTTCAGCACCTTGTCACCCCGGCGGGTAGTGGGGTGCAAACCCACCGTGATGCCGCTTTCGGCCAAGTGCAGGGCGCGGAACTCCGCAGCGTCTAGCTTGGCCTCTTCAGCGCTGAAATTGATGTACTCCACCACGCCCATGACCGTGACGGACATCAGCAGAACAGCCCATATCATCAGCATGAGAATGGAACCTCTGCGCCGGCGTGATTGCCGCCACCCGGCGCCGCAGGCACGATAGGTCGATGCCGAAAATGTTTTCATGAACCGCCTCCCCTCGGGCCGCCGCCCGGGCCCCCAGGCCCACCGGGGGGACCACCTGGACCTCTTGGACCACCAGGGCCTCCCGGACCATCCGGGCCTCCTGGACCACCGGGGCCACGCCTGGGGTCGCCTCCGCCGCCTGGACCGCGTCCGCGCTCGCCTCCGCCGCCAGGACCGCCACCCTGCCCGCCTTGGTTGCTTGAGTTGTTTGTCGTCGAGCTGCTGCTGCTGCCGGATGAACTGCTGGTCTGCCCGGTCCCCACGGTCAACTTGATGACCGGCACGCTGTAAACCATGCGGATGGGATTCGTGCGATCCTTCATCACCAGTTGGACTTCGACCAGCGCCGGCCACTCCGAATCGTCCCACTCTTCCAGCCAGGTATCGTCATCCGCCTTGTAAAAGCGCCACTTCAATTGCACCACCCCCGGCAGCAGCGGCATCCAGTGCCGGCCCTGCTCATCCGGCGCGGCCAGGCCCGTGGTTTCCTGGCGCAACGCCATGGCATTATCGTCCGTTTCCGGTATCAAATCTTCCCGCGACAGGCTGAGGTACTGGATGAGCGCGCCATTTTGATCCGTCGCTCCCGCCGGGTCGGGACGCAGCCCCAGGATGGTGTCCTTGTAGGTGATGGGATTGAAGCCAAAGGCGAAGCAGCTCGGTGAGCCGCTGATGGTCAGTTCCTGCTGCACCGGCTCCATGTCCTGAACCAAGGCAAGCTTAATCGTCGCGGTGGAAGGCAGGGTGGTGAAGCTCTTGCGGCAGAGATCAAGGAAGCGATTGATGCTGTCATTCTCCCGCTGCAGTTGCTCGATCTGCGCCGCGCCGCGCACCGATCCCTGGATGATCGCAAACAAGGTGCCGGTGATCATGCTGAGGATCGTCAAGGCAATGACGACCTCCATCAGCGTGAAGCCGATTTTCCGCGCAGGCTGGACCCGCGGCTTATTTCTCGGCGGGTTTGTAAACATAAACGTCCACGGTTTCTTCCCGTGTCTCATTGCCAACGGTGTAGGTCGCGGTGACCTTCAGATCATAGAGATCCGTCAGGTTGGTG
>JAXMIV010000119.1:0-5121 GCA_034377045.1 Prosthecobacter sp.
CAGAAACGCCCACTCCGCTGGCAGCGTGATCCGCTTCGGACCCGTCGCCAGCGCCGCCACGGTTTCATCATCCTTGAGCGTGTGCAGCGCCGCGATGCCCTCACGCCGATCTTCCTCGCCCTCCTTGGCGGCGCCAAAACCGAGATGAGCGATGTTCCTGACGCTGAACCAGGAGGCCGCCAGATCTGCCAGCCTCCGGCGTGACTGATATTTGGAATCTTCATCCACCTTTTCCCATTCCGCCAGCACCCAGCGCAGACGCTCCCCATCGTTCGCCGCGGCATCCCAGGTGGCGGGGATACTGAAGTAGATCGGATTGCCCTGCGCATCCACCGGATAACCGGTCGCCGGATTGTCGAGCCCCGTTTCGTCATCGTAACCGGGGAGTTGCGAGAGATCCGTCAGCGTCTGCAACTGCCAGGCCCTACGCGTGCCGTACCTGCTTTGGCACAACAGGAACGCCAGCGGGTCTAGCACCGCCTCGCGATCGTCTTCCGTGGCATTCGCGGGCAGCGCCAGCCGCGCCTGATGGAGAAGCTGCAACTGGCGCACCCAGTCACGCAACTGCGTCTGCACTATGCGCCCCTGATTGCGATAACCGCCGCGCATGAATTTCCCATCCACCACCATGCCCCCCGCGCTCAAAGTTCCATAGCTCATCCCCGCCGCCAACAGCATCCGCCAGTCCCCGGCAAAGTCACGCGCCGCATCCTCGATCACCTGTTCCGCCTCGGCTTCCGCGCCAAGGTTTCGCAGCGATTCCACGGCCAATCCCAGCGCTTCCGCTCTGACCTCGCTCGTTTGCTTGCCCGTGGGTTTCAGCAAGGATTTGGCCGCATCCGCTGCCTCCCGGTGATTCCCCGCCTTCGCCAACGCCTTTGCCTGTTCCAAAGGCTTGATGGCGGTTTGCGCCTGCCCCCAAGCCACCAGCATCACCGAGAAGATCGCCATCCAGGAAAAAGATTTCATAACGCTGAAGTGAGTCCTACCAGAGAGCAGCACGCGGCACAATCCACCCTTCTTGGGGTGCCTTCACAATTCGTGCCTGCGGTTGACCTCGCGTCTGGGTTCCCTACGCTGGCGCATGCGAATCATCTCCGGCAGCGCCGGCGGCCTGCCCATCGATGTCCCGAAAACCGTCACCCGGCCCACTCAGGATCGTGTCCGCCAGGCGATCTTTTCCATGCTCGGCGATCTCGTGGACGGCGCGCGAGTGCTGGATGCCTTCGCCGGCTCCGGTGCTCTTGGTTTGGAATGCCTCAGCCGGGGCGCCGCCAGCGCCTGCTTCATTGATGACGATCGCGGCTCCGCTGAGGTCATTCGCCGCAACCTCGCCAAAACCCGCCTCGAAGGCGGCAGCGTGCGCCAGGGGGATGTGTTCAAGGTTCTGCCACAACTCCTCGAAAGCGGCGCGCAGTTCGATCTCGTCTTCGCCGATCCTCCCTACGCCCAACGAGCCGACGATGTGGACCTGAGCGCGCAGCTCGCCGCCAGCCCCATTTTATTCGACCTCCTCGCGCCTGGCGGCAGTGTCATTCTCGAAAGCCGGGTGACAAAGGGCGGAAGCGCTTCAACATGGTCGCCTTGGCAGGTGGCGCGGGACCGGGAGTACGGTTCCACGCGCATCCTGTGGTTGCGAAAGCCCGTTCATGTCGAAAACACTCAGCCTGCTGCTCTATAACCTGCTCCTCCCCGTTGGCCTGCTGTTCATGCTGCCCGGGGCGCTGCGCAAAATGCGGCGGCGCGGCGGCCGCTGGCAGGACCTGACCCAGCGCCTCGGCGTCTTCCCGCCGGACAAGACGGCAGCCATCGCCAGTCTCCCCTCGGGATCAAAACGCCTGTGGATGCACGCCGTCAGCGTCGGCGAGGTGGGCATCGCCACGAAACTGATCCTGGCCCTGCTGAAGGAGCAGCCGGAAACCGGCATCGTCCTCACCATCACAACTCCGACTGGTTACGCGCTGGCGCGGGAGTTTGCCGCCAGGCACCCCGGCCGGGTCGTCGCGCTCTACTCCCCGCTCGATCTGCGCGGGGTGGCCCGCCGCTTTCTCCGCGCCGTGCAGCCGGCCCAGATCGTGCTGGTCGAGGCCGAGGTCTGGCCCAATGTCGTCTCCATCGCCAAGCGCCGCGGCATCCCCATTTCCCTCGTCAACGCCCGGCTTTCCGCCCGGTCGGAGCGCCGTTTCCAGCGATTCGGCGCCCTCGTGCGCCCCGTTTTCGCCCTTTTGGACCAGATTCTCGTCCAGGAACTGGTCGATATCGCCCGCTGGACCGCCTTGGGCGTCCTGCCGGAGCGCATCCATCACACCGGCAGCATCAAATTTGACCCCCAGGGCGCCGCCCCTCCCGCCGCCCAAATCGCGGACCTCCAGGCCGTTCTCGCCAAAGCCGGCATCACCGCCGCCAATCCCATCCTTCTCGCCGCCAGCACCCACCCTGGTGAGGAGGCGCTCATCGCCGGCGTCTTCCAGCACCTGCACCAACGTTTTCCCAGCCTCGCCTGCCTGATCGTCCCGAGGCATGTCGAGCGCGCCAGCCAGATCCTTGCGGATCTTCGTGTCTTCGGACTCGCTCCCCAATTGCGCAGCCAGGTTAGCGGCCCCACTCATTGCCTGATCATCGACACCACTGGCGAGCTGCGCGCCTGGCAGTACCTCGCCACCCTCGTCGTCATCGGCAAAAGCTTCCTTTCCGAAGGCGGTCAGAACCCCGCCGAAGCCGTTTTGGCCAAAAAACCCGTCATCTTCGGCCCCCACATGGAAAACTTCGAGGCGCTCGTCGAATTGCTCCTCGCCCGCCGCGGCGCCGTGCAGGTGGCCGATACCGATGCTTTGACCGCCGCCCTCGCGGAACTGCTCGCCGATCCTGCCGCTTGCAACCGTCTTGGCGAAACCGGACACGCCGTCCTGCGAGTCCACGAAGGCGCCACGCAGAAGACGGTAGCCCGTCTTTTGCCGAGGTAAGCCTCCAAGGCCGCGCACGAATCCGCCACTTTCCTCTTGCAGTGCCGTGCTTTTCCCCCACTGTAGCCGCCCCGCAAAATGACCCCTTCGTCTAGCGGTTAGGACACATCCCTTTCAGGATGCGACACGAGTTCGATTCTCGTAGGGGTCGCCACTGCTTCGGCAGGTGCGCACCAACAGGTGTTCCAAAATCAAGCCGGGAGTGTAGCCGCAATGCACGGCTGATTGGTGTTTAGAAAGCGATCTCCTTCGATCATCCGAGATCGTCGACTTAATGCTTGCTGAAATCTTTTCGCCTGATGTATGGCTCATTCTTGAGGAAGCCCTGCCGGTCATCATTTCGCTCATCATCATTGAAGGGCTGCTCTCCTTCGACAATGCGCTGGCCATTGCGGCGATGGCGTCCCATCTGCCGGATAAACAGAGGCTCTGGGCCTTGCGCGTGGGCATCCTTGGGGCGTATGCCTTTCGGGGTCTGGCACTTTTATTTGCCAGCTTCATCATCGAGAATCCCTGGCTAAAGCTCATCGGGGCCACGTATCTCATGCACCTGATGGCCCATCATTTCGCGGGCAAGCATGGGCCCGCACCCGCCGTGGATACGCCGGGCCATGCCATCAAGCGCAGCTTCTGGGGCACGGTCGCCTCCATTGAACTGATGGACCTCAGCCTCGGGGTCGACAATGTCGTGGCAGCCGTGGCACTGAGCGATGAATTCTGGGTGGTCTGCACGGGTGTTTTTATCGGCATTCTCGCCTTGCGGCTGGTGGCCGGGCACTGCATCGGCCTCATTGAAAGATACCCGGTGTTGCAGCACACGGCCTTTCTCCTGATTGGCTTTGTCGGCCTGCTGTTGGTGGTCGAACTCAGCTTCCAGGTGGACATCACCACGCTGATGAAGTTCGCCGGCATCATCCTTATCATCGCGCTGTCCATTGGCCATTCGAAGCAGCCGTCTTTGCGTTCGCTGATGGGTCCCGTACTTTATGCCCTCATGCTGCCTGTGCGGTTTTACGAAATCGTTGTCGGCAGCCTTTTCCATCTTCTTTTCCTGCCCTTCCAAGCCGCCTTCAGACGGATTCGTTTTCCCGAGCCCGCCGCGGAAGTGGAGCAGGCGGAAACCATTTTGCGCCATGCTGACGAGAAGTCCGCGTCATCGCGCTAATTCACCCATCCCGCTGCGCCCTTGGTTTCAGATCCTGTTCGATGTCGGAGCGATCGGAGCGGTTGCGGGCCTTGACGCGATGATCGCGTTTGGCGCGGCGTTCGACGGTCATCTGGCGTGTCTTGCGGCGGCCGCGCAGCTTGAGGAGTTCTTCGTCGAGTTTGAAGAAGCTATCCAAACGCGCGGGTTTCAGTTCGCCTTTTTCCACCGCGGCGCGGATGGCGCAGCCTTGGTCGGTGCCATGTTTGCAATCGTGAAACTGGCACTGCGCCGCCAGGGCTTCGATATCGGCAAAGCGTTCGCGCAGAGTGGTCTCATCCGTCCACATTTGCACTTCCTTGATGCCGGGATTGTCGACGATGATGCCACCACCCTTGGGCAGGATGAGAAGCTCCCGCGCGCTGGTGGTATGGCGGCCCTTGCCGGTGACTTCATTGACGTCATCCGTCCACTGCCAGTCATCGCCGAGGATGCGGTTGATCATCGCGGATTTGCCGACACCACTGGAGCCGATGAAGGCCACGGTCACGCCGCGCGTGAGGTAGTTCTTGAGCACCTTCAGGTTTTTGCGCCGGCGTACACTGGTGATGTGTACATCGGCCTTTGGATTTAGGGCCTGGATCGCCGCCGCGGCTTCCTGGTTCTGTTCGTCGGTGTACAGATCGGACTTGTTGAGGATGGCCACGGCCTTCGCGCCACTGCGGCCGATCAGGGCAAAGTAGCGTTCCATTCGCCGCAGATTGAAATCGGTGCCGGCATCCGTCACTACCACCACCACGCCGACGTTGGCGACGAGGACCTGCTCCTCAGCGCTATCGCCGGCCGCCTTGCGTGAAAAGCAGCTTTGCCGCGGCAGGCGGGCGCGGATGACCCATTCGCCTTCTTCGCCGCCGGATTCCAGGGCCACCCAATCGCCGACGGCAGGCAGGTCCGCATCCGTTTCGGCATCATGGTAGACCTTGCCGCCGAGGATCACCTCCCGTTCATCGGCGC
>JAXMIV010000120.1:0-2804 GCA_034377045.1 Prosthecobacter sp.
GATTTGATGCGGGTGCTGGAATGGCTGGGCGCGCAGGGTCATGAGGAGGTACATCTGGCCGGCCAAGGCTGGGGGGCGCTGGCGGCTACGTTTGCCGGGGTGCTCAGCCCGCAGGTGGTGCAGGTGACCCTGAAGCACCCACTAACCTCCTTCAGCGCGGTGGCGGAAACTGAGGATTACCGCTGGCCGTATGCGGCGCTGCTGCCAGGTGTGCTCAAGCAATTCGACCTGCCAGATTGCTACCGGGAACTGGAGAAAAAGGGGCTGCGGCAGGTGGAATCCTGGGGTGCGGAGGACGGGATGAAAGTCGTCTGATATTTATTGTTGGCGCCGAAAAACCGAAGAGAATTGAGGTAAATTAGCTACCTCGGCTCCCTTTAACGCAATTTAGTTGCGTAAAATGTTTTGACAACAACGCAAGTTATTTGCTTTAGTACCGCCTGCCACCATGACCTTCAGCCCTTTCTCCCATCATGCCGTCCTTGCCGTGCTGCTCTTCGCCGCCAGCCAGGGATACAGCCAGACCGATGCCGGACTATCCTCCACCGTAGCCCCACCCAGCGGCGGTGAAGCCGATTGGATCACGGGTTCCAATGTCAGCCTCGGTGGCAAATTGGTCCCGCACATCCATATCGACTCCTCCTATGGCACCGCCACCCGCGACCAGGCAGAGCTACGGGTGGGACACCACGATCCCATCCGCCGGGATGGCATTAATGTGACGAACCTTGAGGTTGGCATCTCCGGACGCCTGGATGAACACAATGAGTTCTTCATCACCTATGCGGGACCGATTGGCGAGGGCGACAGCTTCGACGGAGTGATTGAGGAGTGGTTTTGGAAGTTCAAGAACCTGCCGGGCGCCTTTGAAATCCGTGCCGGTCAGTTCTACAACCGCTTCGGCATCCACAACACCTATCACCCCCACGGATTTGATTGGGTGGATCAGTATTTGATGAGCGGACGCCTCATTGGCGACGATTCGATGGTCACGATCGGCGCTGAAGTCAGTTGGCGCGCGCCGGTGCCGTGGACATCGCAATTTGACGTCGGCTTCGGCGTTGGCCCGCCCCATGAAGAGGAGGAGGAGGCACCGTTTTTCGGCCAGTATCACCAACACGAATCCTCCTTTGCCGAGGACGGCTTCATCACGTCCGTGAACTGGACGAACGTGTACAACTACAATGACTTCAATCAGTTTCGTGGCGGCCTTTCCGGAGCCTGGGGTGAAAATCACTCGGGCTATCAATCGAGCATTTATGCGGCTCATTTCGAATACCAGTGGCGCGAGAATGGTTTCGAGCCTGGCGGCCATTACTTCCGGGTCAGGTCGGAGGCGATGGTCAAACGCTTCAAGGTGGAGGACGAACTCGGGCTGGTCCTTGATCCGGTGACGCAGCAGGATTTCGGCTGCTATGTCAGCGCGTTGTATGGATGTCCAAACAACCTCGAATTCGGCCTGCGCGGCGAGTTTGTACCAGGCAATGGGGAAACGACGCAGGATGCGCGCCTGCGTGTGAGTCCTGGCATCACCTGGTACGCCAATGCGGCGCGCACAGTTCGTGTGCGTCTGCAATACAACTATGATCATTCCAATGCCTTCGGCAACGACCACGGCATCTGGGCGCAGGTGAGCCTGGCCTGGGGCGGGCCGGAAGTGCGTTGATGCCTTGCCATTCAGAGTCGAAGCTTAGCCAACAATCCCGCTTTCCCCTCCAGCCTATGAAAACCATTGTCTCGTTAGTCGTCTCCCTGCTTGTCACCGGTGCCGCCAGCGCCGCGGTCAAAGTCGCCACGCTGCATCCGATCCTGACGGATGTGGTGCGGCAGGTGGGTGGTGCCAATGTGGAAGTGGTGGAAATCTTCAAGCCCGGCAGCGATATCCATCACTTCGAACCCGCGACCAAGGATATCGCGGCTGCCCGCGGCGCCCCGCTGCTCTTCGCCTGTGGCAAGAATTTGGAGACGTATCTCGGCAAACTGCGCGACAGTGTCGGTCCTACCGTGAAAGTGGTGGAAGTGGGAAAAACAATCCCCTCCGTGTTGCTTGATCCGAAGCAGGAGATCTTTGTGTGCTGCCCCGCGCATGCGAAGAACAGCATCGACCCTCACTGGTGGCACAGCGCAGACAACATGAAGCGGGCGGCGCGCGTCATCGCGGATGAGCTGTCCGCTGTGGACCCGGCCAACCGGGCGGCTTATGAAGCCGGGGCCAAGGCGGCCGGCAAGCGCTTCGGCGAAGTGAAGGCCTGGGCGCAGCAGCAGATCTCACAGATTCCTCGGGCCGATCGCAAACTGGTGACGGCGCATGCGGCGTTCGGCTACTTTTGCAAAGAGTATGGCTTTAAGGCGGTACCGGTGCTGGGGATAGGCCGTGGCGATGACGCCTCGCCTCAGTACATCGCACAGGCGATGCAGGTGATTCGCGAATACAAGATCCGCGCCGTGTTTCCGGAGGACCAGGCCAATCCGAAGGTGCTGGCGGAGATCGTGCGCAGCACCGGCGTGAAGACGGGGGATTCCCTGGTGGCAGACGGCACCTCCCGCACCGTGCATACCATTGAGACGATGATGGCGCATAATGTCACCGCCATCGTGAAGGCACTAAAGCCCTGACGGGCCGCAGTTGACGACAAGGTCAGACACTCCGTTATTGCAAACTGTGCGCGGTTTCCCACCCATTCAGATCCTAGTGCTCAGCATTGCCTTTGCTTTGCTGGCCATTCCGTTGATGCATTTAACGGGCAAGTCAATATTTCCCGCGCAGACGGAACATCATGATGATCATGATCACGAGGGCCATA
>JAXMIV010000121.1:0-27712 GCA_034377045.1 Prosthecobacter sp.
GGCAAGTTCGTCGAGTTCTTCGGCGAAGGCACCGAAACGCTCTCGCTGACCGACCGCGCCACGATCGCCAACATGGCGCCTGAGTATGGCGCCACCATGGGCTTCTTCCCGATCGATGAAGAGAGCGTCAACTACCTGCGCGGCACGGGCCGCAGCGGGGAACTGTGCACGACCTTCAAGAACTACTACACCGCCCAGGGAATGTTCGGCATCCCGAAAAAGGGCCAGATTGAATACACGGATGAATTGGAACTCAACATCAGCGACGTGCAGCCCAGCGTCGCTGGACCCAAGCGCCCGCAGGACCGACTCGAATTGCCCAAAGTGAAAGGCAAATTTCGTGAGCTTTTGAAGGCGGACCTCAAAGCGGGAGGCTACGGCAAGAACGACCATTCCTTCGAACCCGCGGAGGTGATTGTCGATAGCAAGGGCGACGTGAAGGACACGATTCAGGACGGCAGTGTGCTAATCGCGGCGATCACCAGCTGCACCAACACCAGCAACCCGAGCGTCATGCTCGGCGCCGGCATCCTGGCGAAGAAGGCGAACGCACTGGGCCTCCTCGTGAAGCCCAGCGTCAAGACCAGCCTCGGACCAGGCAGCCGCGTGGTGACGGATTACCTCACCAAGACCGGCCTCCAGGCCGAACTCGACAAGCTCGGTTTTCAAACGGTGGGTTATGGCTGCACGACCTGCATCGGCAACTCCGGCCCGTTGGATGTCGGCATTGAAGACGTCGTGAAGGCCCAGGATGTCGTGGCGGCCAGTGTGCTTTCCGGCAACCGCAATTTCGAAGCGCGCGTGCACCAGAGCATCAAGGCGAATTTCCTCATGAGCCCGCCGCTGGTGGTTGCTTATGCCATCGCCGGCACGGTCGACATTGATTTGACCACCGAACCGCTGGGCAAGAGCAAAGCGGGGCAGGACGTGTATCTGAAAGACATCTGGCCCAGCCTGGCCGAAATCCGTGATGCGATGCAGTCGTCGCTGACACCGGAAGTCTTCCGCAAGTTTTACACCGACTTCGCCAGCCAGAATCCCAAGTGGAATGAGATCCCGAGTTCGACCGGTCATGTCTATGAGTGGGATGTGGCGAGCACCTACATTCAGCAACCGCCCTTCTTCGACGGGTTCAGCATGCAACCAGGCGACATCCACGAGATCAAGGGCGCCCGCCCGCTCGGTATCTTTGGCGACAGCGTCACCACGGACCACATCAGCCCCGCCGGCAGCATCAAGAAGAGCAGCCCCGCCGGCCGGTACCTGTCGGAAAACGGCGTCAAGCCCGAAGACTTCAACAGCTACGGCAGCCGCCGCGGCAATGACCGCGTCATGACTCGCGGCACCTTTGCCAACGTTCGCATTAAGAACTTGATGTTAGGCGGCAAAGAGGGTGGCGATACCCTCTTGCAGCCGCAGGGCGTTGAGATGTCCATTTACGATGCCGCTGAGGCCTACAAGGCCGCCGGCACTCCCTCCATCGTCCTCGGCGGTGAAGATTACGGCATGGGCAGCAGCCGTGATTGGGCCGCCAAAGGCACCCGCCTCCTTGGCGTGAAGGCCGTCATCACCAAGTCCTTCGAGCGCATTCACCGCAGCAACCTCGTTGGCATGGGCGTCCTGCCGTGCAACTTCAAGGACAAGGCTGACTACGACAAGGTCAAGGATCTTTCCGGCGCCACCTTTGATCTCCTGGGCATCTCTAACGATTTCAAACCCATGAGCGAAGCCACCCTGCGCGTGCATAAGGCCGACGGCGCCACCTTCGACATCCCTGTCATTGTCCGCATCGATACCCCCGTGGAAATCGACTACTACCGCGCCGGCGGCATCCTCCCCTACGTTCTCGCGCAGATTTTGCGGGCGAATGGCTAGTGGGCGGCGGAAGTCACAATCTCCTTACAACCCCCTTACCGAGACCTGACGCACGGGTGTCAGGATGTGGCAGAATCCTGCCAGTTAACTGAGCGCTGCTTGTGAGTGTTCAGTCGCAAATTTCAAGCAATAGGGACTCCTTCTGGCTGTTGGTAACCTGTTAAATATTCGGGGCGGATCGTGTGATCCGTCCCGAATTTTTTTGTGCCCGAGCCGCGGAAAACCGGGCCTTCAGGCCCCGTATTCCTTTCCGGCAGATTATGCGACTCGAACACTTGCTTCTAATGGGGGTCATCACCGCCAGTCAGGCAGCCACGCCGCCGCAGGACTGGTGGGCGCTGCATCCGTTGGATCGCGCGGCCTCGCAGTCCGGGCCTCAAAGTGTCGATGGCTTTGTCGATGCCACGCTGCAAAAGCAGCGCCTTCAGCGTTCTCCGACCGCGAGCAGGCAGGCGCTGATTCGCCGGGCCTGCTTCGATCTGACGGGTCTGCCGCCAACGCCTGCTGAAGTCGAAGCGTTCGTCAGCGATCCCTCTCCGAACGCCTATCCGCGGCTGATTGAGCGGCTGCTGGCCAGTCCGCATTACGGAGAGCAGTGGGCGCGGCACTGGTTGGATGTGGCGCGTTACTCAGACACGAAGGGTTACGTCTATGCGCGTGAGGAAAAGCGCTTTGTGCATGCCTCGAGTTACCGTGACTGGGTGGTGCGGGCTTTTAATGAGGATATGAAGTATGATCGCTTTCTGCTCCTGCAGATTGCCGCGGATCAAGCTGTGCCCGCGGGCTCGCCCGATCTTGCCGCGATGGGTTTCCTGACTTTGGGCCGGCGCTTTCTCGGCGTGACACACGACATCATTGATGACCGCATTGATGTGGTGACACGGGGCACGATGGGGCTGACGGTGAGTTGCGCGCGCTGTCACGATCACAAGTTCGATCCCATTCCCACCCGGGATTATTACGCCCTTTACGGCGTCTTCCAAAACTGTGCGGAGAAGTTGGTGCCGTGCGGCATTCCGAATGCCGATGAGGAACTGGTGAAACGCCAGGCGAAGTTGCGGGAGACAATGACCCTGCGCCGAGAGGAGCAGGCGGCGCGCGTGCGTGAGCGCGTGACCGACTATTTGGTGGCCCAACTCGAACTGGAGAAATATCCTGGAGAGGGCTTTGACCAGATTATCGACGCCAAGGATCTCAATCCCTTCGTGGTACGGCGGTGGCAAGTTTATCTCGAGCGCCACCGTGACGATCCCTTGTTTGCGGAGTGGCGTGCCGCTAAAAGCAAAGAGACGGCTGCGGGGTATGGAGCGCGTTTTGCGCAGGCTAAAAATGGCGAACCGCTTTGGCATGTCCTTTACGGACCTGATTCACCTTGCCTCGTGCCGGACGAACACGTTGCCAACATTGAGATGTACTTTCCCACCGGCGTCATCACGGAGCTCTGGAAGCTGCAGGGTGAGGTCGATCGGTGGCTGGTCGAGCGGTCGCAAGCCCCCGGATATGCGACCATTCTTGAGGATCGCGTCCAGTCGGTGAATGGGCGAATCTTCTTGCGCGGCAATCCGCTGACCAAGGGCGATGAAGTGCCGCGCCAATTCCTCGCGGCGCTTTCAAAGGGACAGCAGCGTCCGTTAAGCCACGGCAGCGGCCGCCTGGACCTCGCTCAGGCGATCATTGATCCGGCCAATCCGCTGACCGCGCGGGTCATGGTGAATCGCGTGTGGGCGCATCATTTTGGCCAGGGGCTGGTGACTACGCCGAGCGATTTCGGCACGCGGGCGGAACTTCCGAGTCATCCGGAGTTGCTTGACTGGTTGGCGCTGCAATTCATTGACGGCGGCTGGAGTCTCAAGAATTTGCACCGGCAGATCATGCTTTCGGCCGCTTATCAGCAGAGTTCGTTAAGCCAGGAGGATGCTCAGGCCTTTCATGATGCGCAGGAGCGCGATCCGCAGAACCGGTGGTTGTGGCGGATGAACCCGCACCGTCTTAGCTTTGAAGAGGCACGCGATGCCTGGCTTGCTGCGGCGGGGCGCTTGGACCTGAAGGTGGGAGGCTGGCCCATGGAATTGTTTGCCGAGTTGAATGCGCGCCGCACCCTCTATGCCTATGTGGATCGTGAGCAATTGGCGCCCGTGCTGCGCAACTTCGACTTTGCCAATCCGGATCTTTCGACACCGAAGCGCACTGAAACGACGGTGCCGCAGCAGGCGCTTTTTGGCATGAACCATCCGTTCGTCGCGGCGCAAGCCAAGGCGCTGCGCCGGCGCGCCGATGTGCAGGTCTGCCGCACGGATGCGGAACGTGTGCGGTTCATCCATCGGCTACTGTATCAGCAACCCGCCACGCCTTCGCAGGAAGCGGCTGCGCTGGCTTTCATCAACAGTTCCGCGCTGGTGAAAAGGCCGGTTGAGTCCGAATCGGCGAAGGCTTGGCAATACGGTTTTGGCGAATGGGATGAGAGCGCCGGGCGCGTGAAGAGTTTCACCGCACTGCCGCATTTCAATGGCAACGCGTGGCAGGGAGGCTCGCATTGGCCGGATGTGAAACTGGGCTGGGCGCAGATCACGGCTGAGGGCGGACATCCTGGCAATGATCGCGGTCATGCGGTGGTGCGGCGGTGGACAGCGCCGATGGATGGCAGCTACACGCTCACGTCGACGCTGACCCATGTGCCTGCAGCGGGGGATGGTGTCCGGGCCTTCATCGGCCACAGTGGTCAGGGGCAGTTGCGCGCGGTCACGCTGCATGCCTCTGAGGCCGTGATGAATATGGAGTCGTTGGCGCTGAAGGCTGGCGATACGCTCGACTTCGTCGTGGACATTGGCGGCGGTCTGAACAGTGACCAGTTCCTATGGGCGCCGCAATTGAGCCTGACTGGAAGTACCGGCTCCGGCGGTGATTTGGCAACGCAACAATGGAGCGCCAATGCCGACTTCACTTCGTCTGCGATCACTGCGCTTGATCCCTGGGAACAACTCATCCAGGTGCTCATGTTGTCGAATGAGTTTATGTTTGTTGACTGACCTGTGTCTCCTACGTCATCCATGTTTTCGCGACGTGAACTGCTGCGGCGTTCGGGGATGGGCTTTGGCATGATGGGGCTGACGGGCCTGTTGGGGAAATCGTTTGGCAGCGAGGCCGCGGCGCACATCAACCACATCGCGCCGAAGGCGAAGCGGGTGATTCACTTCTTCCTTAATGGCGGTCCCTCGCATGTGGATACCTTTGATCCGAAACCGGCGCTGCTGCGTCATGCCGGAAAGCCTTTGCCGATCACCCGCATCACGGAAAGAAAGACGGGCGCGGCATTCCCGTCGCCGTTCAAGTTTCAGCGGTATGGGCAGAGCGGCATCGAGGTCAGTGAGCTGTTTGCCAAGACGGCGGAACATATCGATGACATCGCGGTCATTCGTTCGATGTACGCGCAGGTGCGGAATCATGAGCCTTCGCTGATGCTGATGAATTGCGGCGACTCAGTGCAACCGCGGCCGAGTTTGGGTTCGTGGCTGCTGTATGGTCTGGGCAGTGAGAACGAGAATCTTCCGGGCTTTGTGGCCATGTGCCCGGGCGGCTATCCGATCAAGAGCGCGGAGAATTGGCAGTCGGCCTTTCTACCTGGGCAGTATCAGGGCACCTTCGTGGACAGCCAGCATCGGGAGATCGATAAACTGATCGAGAACATTCGCAGCCCGCACGCGACGACGATGGTGCAGCGGCAGCAACTGGATCTGTTGCAGCGGTTGAATCTGGAACATCGTCAGGGTCGGTTGGATGAACGGCTGGATGCGCGCATCCAGTCGTTTGAACTGGCCTTTCGCATGCAGATCGAGGCGGCGGATGCGTTTGATGTCTCGCGGGAACCGAAACACCTCGTGGATCTCTATGGAACGGGCGTGCATGGGCGGCAGACGTTGATCGCACGGCGGCTGCTGGAGCGCGGGGTGCGCTTTGTGCAGCTTTGGCACGGCGCGGGCCAGCCGTGGGACAATCATGAGAAGATCGAAGAGAATCATCGCAAGCTTGCCGCGCAGATCGATCAGCCGATCGCAGCGCTGTTGAGCGATCTCAAGCAGCGCGGTATGCTGGAGGAGACGCTCGTGATTTGGGGCGGTGAGTTTGGCCGGACGCCGACGGTGGAAATGAACGGCAACACGGCCAAGCTGGGCCGCGATCACAATCATTATGGCTTCACGGTCTGGATGGCGGGCGGCGGCATCAAGGGTGGGACAGTTTATGGCAGCACCGATGAGTTCGGCTTCGCGGCCGAGGAGAAACCCGCCAGCGTGCACGATCTGCATGCGACGATCCTGCACCTGATGGGGCTGGATCATGAGCGGCTGACGTATCGTTATGCCAGCCGTGACTTTCGGCTGACGGATGTGTTTGGCGATGTGATGCGCGAGATCGTGGCTTGAAAAGAAGTTTGCGATCGATGGCAGTGGTTGGCGGTTGTTTGCGATGGTTTACAGATGCCATGACAACAACCGCCAACCACTGCAAACTATTGTCAACTTCCCCTTACCCACCAGGCAGAGGCACTTGCGTGGGATGCATGAGGTAGGCGATCAGGTTTCTGATCTGATCCGGCTGGAAGGCGAGCACGAGGCCTTCGGGCATCATGGAGATGGCGGAGGTTTCCTGCTTGGTGATCTCGGCACGATCCAAGGTGAGTACTTCGGTGAGAGTGCGCAGAGTGAGGGTTTGACCCGTCGTGGCGCCGATGACGCCGCTGAGGACGCGGCCGTCTTTAAGGGTGATGATCGACATGCGGAAGTCGGCGCTGACGACACCGCTGGGATCGACGATGTTTTCGAGGAGGTAATCGAGATTGGCGCGTCCGGAGCCGGTGAGGTCGGGGCCAATTTTGCCACCTTGGCCATAGAGGATATGGCAGGCGGAACAGATTTGGAAAAGCATGCGGCCCTGCCTGAGGTCGGCTTTGGCCAAAGTGCCAGGAGTGAGTTCGGCCTTGAGCTTTTTGATGAGCGCGATCTTGTCGGCGGCCGAGTCGCGCAGTTCACCCCAGGCGGCGGTGAGTTGCTTGGTCAATGCTTCGTCATTGAAGGAGCGGATTTGGCGGGCATGAAAGGCGGTGAGGTCGGTGCGTGGGATCCTGCCGGCGGCGACTTCTTTGAGCAGAGCCTGCGCGAAGCTGGGGCGCGATGCCAACGTTTCGATCAGGGAGGAGCGATCGCCGGGCGAGAATTTGCGGTAGTTCGTGGCGAGGCGGGTGCCGATCTCAGGATCGTCAAAGGAGGATAGGCCGCGGGCGGCGGTGGCGTTCAGGCCGCGCACTTCGAGCAACGAAGTGCAGAGATCGCGCAGATCGGGTGGATGATTTTCAATCAGAGTCTTGAGGGCGGCGACGCGCATGGGAAGATCGGCCTTGGCATCGAGTACCACCTTCTTGATTTCATCGAGGGCGCGGCCGTCGCCGAAAAGGGCGCTGAGGTCCCGCACACGAGCTTTGACTTCGGCGTCGCCATCGTTGTTCGCTGCGGCGATGAAGGCATCCCAGGCTTTGGGCTTGGGGGCTTTTCGCCAGCCTTGCAGTGCATCGCTGAGACCCAGGAGGATGCTGGCACGGGTGGAGGCATCGGATTTTTCCGCCTGGGAGAGCAGGGCGTTGAGCGGGCCGGAGTCTTTCTGAATGCGGCCGCCGAGATTGCGGGCGATCCAGCGCAGGGTCAGCGGCCAGCGGCAGGATTCCGCCACTTGCACGAGGGACATGGGGCTGGCGTCGCCCAGCGGGATGAGGCCATACCAAACGAGATTGGGCAGGTTGTGATCGCTGGCGTCTTCAGCGCGGGCGGCCAGCGCCTTACCTAATATATAGCGTCGTTCGATGGGAAGCCGCTGGAGAGTGGAGGCTAGGATGAGGCGCACCAGCCCGGAGTCGTCCTTTTGCGCCATGTCGACGAATTGAGCGAAGAGGGATTTGTCGACCCGGTATTCGGCGTCGGCGCGGGGCCCCATGATGGTATCCAGCGGCCAGGAGTCCGTGAGAAGGCGGATGGCCCAGGCGCGGATGTGTTCGTTGGGGTCCTTGAGAAGGGCGCGGAGTTGGGTGTCTTCGAGCAGGCCGAGGCCGTTCAGGGACCAGAGGGCGCGAAGGCGAAAGACGGGGTTGGTGTCGTCTTTGAGGATCTTTTGCAGCGGCGTGTCGAGCCCTTCGTAGACTTCCATGCCGGTCAGTTCGTTGCGCAGTTGACGATCCTGCCAGGCATTGGCGCTGCGGGTGAGGCGGGCGACGGATTCGGGAGTGAGAGTGCGAAGATCCTTGAAGTCAGGTTTCTTGGATTCGCCGTAGGTCACCCTGAAGATGCGGCCGCTGGTGCGGTGGACGCCGGTGCTTTCATGGCACTCGCCAGCATCGCTCCAATCGAGGATGTAGCCACTGCCGTCGGGGCCGGTGCTGATTTCGATGCCGCGAAACCAGGGGTCGGCGGAGAGGAAGGCATCGGGTTCATGGCGGCCGATGTAGCCGCTGCCTTCGCGATCCAGGCGTTCCACATTGGCGCGGCGGCCATGCATGTTGAGGGTGAGGAGCTTTCCCTGCCAGGAGGCGGGCCATTGATCGCCCTGATAAATCATCATGCCGATATGGGCGTGACCGCCGCCGAGGCTGTTGGCCTTGCCGTCGCGGGACTCCGACCAGCTTCCTCTCGTGTCAAAGTGCCAGTGGTCGGCATGCGTGTCGATGCGCTCATAGACGCCGGGGTTGATGCTGGAGCCGCCGCCTTCCATGAGATGCGCACCGGGGATCATGTGCCACAGGTGGCCGTTGACGGTGTTGATGAAGAAAGCCTCGCCGTGTTCATCCCAGTCATGGCCCCAGGGATTGGTGGTGCCGTGCGAGAGGACTTCGACAACCTTGCGCTTCGGATGAAAACGCCAGATGCCGCCTTCCAAAGGAACGCGGTTGTCGTTAGGCGCTCCGGGAACGCCGAGCCTGCCGGGGCAGGAGTGGCCGCAGCGGCCGTAGAGCCAACCGTCCGGTCCCCAGTGCAGACCATTGGCGAAGTTGTGGTAGTTGTCCTTGGCCACCGTAAAACCATCCAAAATCACCTCAGGTGGACCGTCGGGGATGTCATCTTCGTTAAGATCCGGAATGAAGAGCAACTGCGGCGGACACATCAGCCAGACCCCGCCCCGGCCGACTTCGACGCTGGTGAGCATTTGCAAATCATCGGAAAAGACCTTGCGCGACTCCGCTTTGCCATCGCCATCCTTGTCTTCGAGGATGATGAGGCGGTCGTGCAGATCGAGTTCGAAGCGCTTGGCGCGTTCCGCATAGGTATAGTTCTCCGCCACCCACATGCGGCCCCGTTTATCCCAGGCCATGCCGATGGGATTCTGCACTTGGTGTTCGGCGGCGAAGAGAGTGGCATTGAAACCTTCAGGAAGCGCCAGTTTGGCGAGCGCCTCCTGTGGCGGTGTCGGCGTGGGGTTGCCGGGTTCACTGTTGTAGAGAGCAGGGAAGTCGGCGGCGGTGAGGAGGCAGGAGACGAGAAGGGCCGAGGTTGTTGTTAGGCGGAAGAGCATGCGGGGGATTGAAAATTGAAGGGTATTAGCGCTTCTTCAGCAGGTCCATGACAGCGGAGGTCATGGCTTTGATGCCGGTGGTGATCGTGGGCTCGGGGACGGGTTTGAAGAAGGGGGAATGCAGGGAGGGAAGTGGCTGGCCCTTTGCCTGGGCTTCGGCCACGCGTTCGGGTGGTTGGGTGCCGAGCCAGAACATGCAAAGGGGCACCTTTTCCTTGGTCATGCCGAATTCGGAGAAGTCTTCGGCGCCCATGATGGGCTCTTTGGTGATGACGTTATCGGCACCGAGTGCGGCTTCGAGCGTTTTGCGGATGTCCTGGGTGAAGGCGGGCTGGTTGTAGAGGGCGCTGGCGCTTTCATCGGAGACGATCACCTCGGGCATTTTCTCGGCCGGCATATCGGCTGCTTCGGCGAGCGTGCGGGTGATGCGCTTGACGGAGGCGATAAGTCGCTCGCGAGTTTCTGCTTTGTAGCTGCGCAGCGTGAGTTGGAGGCGAACCTCATCCGGAATGATGTTGTGTTTGAGACCGCCGTGGAAGCTGCCGACCGTAACGACGGCGGGATCGCCCGGCTTGACCTCGCGGCTGACAATGGCCTGCAAGGCGACGACGATCTGCGAAGCGAGCAGGATGGGGTCTTTGCTCAGGTGCGGCATGGAACCGTGGCCACCGAGCCCGCGCACGAGAATGTCGACCGTATCGACATTGGCGAGGGCGAAACCTTCGACGATGCCGACCGTGCCATGCGCCATGTCCGAGGCGCAGTGGAGCGCGAGCGCTTTGTCAGGCTTGGGGAAACGGGAGTAAAGGCCTTCTTTCAGCATGAGGCGGGCCCCCAATACCCGCTCCTCGGCAGGCTGTCCGATCATGACCACCGTGCCGCTCCATTGATCGCGAAGTTGGGAAAGTGCGCGGGCCGTGCCAATGAAGCAGGTCATGTGGATGTCATGCCCGCAAGCATGCATGGTCGGAACCTCGCGGGCTGTCAGATCTTTGACCACGCGCGTGCTGGCGTATGGCACACCGGTCTGTTCCTTCACCGGCAGGCCATCGAGATCCGTACGTACGAGAATGACAGGGCCATCACCGTTTTTGAGAATACCAACCACGCCGTGCGCGCCAAATTTTTCCGTCACCTCAAAGCCGGCGGAACGCAGCTCGGCAGCGACCTTGGCCGCCGTTTGCTCCTCCTGCATGGAGAGTTCCGGATTGGCGTGCAGATCCTTGTAGAAGGTGACCAGCGACGGCAGTTCCTTTTTCGTGATGGCGGAAAGGTCGGCAGCGACGACAGGGGTAGCCGCCAATAGGGAGAGAAGAAGGAGCCGGTGCATGGTGTAAATGTGGTTAGGTTGGTGGCAGGATGGACTATTTCGAAACTGTCGGCAACCAGCCCATACTATCCATCCACTCGGCACACCGCGCCGGCCATTCATTGATCGGCTTGCCATCTTTGCGCATGCCGAAGCCGTGGCCACCTTTGGTAAAGAGGTGAAGTTCGGCGGAGAGGTTTTGTTTTTTGTATTCGAGGTAGAGGAGGGTTGTGGCGATGGGATTGTTGCCATCGTCGTGGGCGCAGGCGAGGAACATGGGTGGCGCGTCGGCAGGCACGGTGAAGGTGGGGGCGAGTTTCGTGGAATCTTTGGGATCGAGGAAGCCACCTCCGTAGATCATGATGGCGAAATCAGGAACTTCCTGTTTTGGCGTTGGTCGATCACACGCAGCATGCCCGAGTAGATTGCCGCCAGCGCTGAAGCCGAGAAGGCCGACGCGTCGGGGATTGAGATCCCATTCTTTGGCATGTTCGCGGACGAGTTTGAGGGCACGTTGGGCGTCCTGGACGGGCTTTTCATGCGGGGCGGTTTCGTCGCGGGTGGGGGTCCGGTAATTAAGAAGGATGCCGGTGACGCCAAGGGTATTGAGCCATTCGCAGACCTGGGTGCCTTCATGGACGGCGGAAAGGAAGATGTAGGCGCCGCCCGGTGCGACGATGACGCTGGTGCCATTGGGCTTGGCGGGGCGGTAAACAACAATGGTCGGCTCGGTGATGTCGGTGACGGTGTTTTTGCTCTGGTGGCTTTTGAGGAAGGCTTCGGTGGCCCCGGAATGGGGCAGCATCTTGCCGGGGGCGCCTTCGGGCCAGAGGGGAAGGGGGAGGGGCTCAGCCGCGGTGGCGGCGGCGAGGGAGAGAAGGAGCAAAATCTTCATGAATGGACCGGCGGAGGATGTCAGAACGTAGAGGATTTGTCACTTTCGATCATGTCCCTGGTGGAAACACTGACCACGGCGCTCCTTTGAAAGACGCTTGCCCAAGTTAACGATTCGTTGCAACCCCTAATGTCCCCCCTTGAATCCAATCGATTGCATTTGACCCGTCGTTCCCTGTTTGGGAAGGGGGCGATGGGGATTGGATCGGCGGCGTTGGGGGCGCTGCTGAGTCGCCAGGGGTACGCCGTGCAGGCGCCTGATCCGGCGGCGCCGCTGCTGCCGCATTTTGCGCCGAAGGCGAAGCGGGTGATCTACCTGCTGCAGAATGGGGCGCCCTCGCATGTGGACCTGTTCGATTGGAAACCGATGCTGAAAAAGATGCACGGCACGCAGATCCCGGACAGTGTGGTGGGAGGGAAGCGCTTCAGTACGATGACGGGCACGCAGACGGCACGGCCGGTGCTGAGCGAGATTTCGAAGTTTTCCCGGCACGGCCGGAGTGGCGCGACGGTGAGCGATTTCATGCCACACACGGCGGAGATCGCGGATGACCTGTGCTTCATCAAGTCGATGCACACGACGCAGGTGAATCATGCGCCGGCAATCACGTTTTTGATGACGGGGGGTGAGCAGGCCGGCCGGCCGGCGATGGGCGCCTGGGCGAGCTACGGGCTCGGCAGTGACTCGGAAGATTTGCCGGGCTTTGTGGTGATGACTTCGCGCGACAAGGAGGCCTCATGCGGCCAGATCTTCTATGATTTTTACTGGGGCAGCGGGTTTTTGCCATCGAAGTATCAGGGCGTGAAATTTCGCGGCAGCGGTGATCCGGTGCTTTACCTGAGCAATCCGGAAGGGATGAGCAGGGAAGTGCGGCGAGTGATGCTGGATGGGCTTTCAGAACTCAATGAAATGAAGCTGCGCGATTTCGGTGATCCGGAAATCGCGACGCGGATCGCGCAGTATGAGATGGCGTATCGCATGCAGGCCAGCGTGCCGGAGCTCACGGATTTTTCCAAAGAGCCGAAACACATCCTCGACATGTATGGGCCGGATGTGATGCGGCAGGGCAGCTACGCGTACAATTGCCTGATGGCGCGGCGGCTGGCGGAGCGGGGGGTGCGCTTTGTGCAACTCATGCACGCGGGCTGGGATCAGCATCGCAATCTAAACAGCCAGCTCAAAATTCAGTGCGAAGACACCGATGGCCCGAGCGCGGCACTGGTCAAGGATTTGAAGCAGCGCGGCCTATTGGAGGATACGCTGGTGATTTGGGGCGGCGAGTTTGGCCGCACGCCGTTTCTTCAGGGCAAGATCGAGGACACGAAACAGTGGGGCCGCGATCATCATCCTTATGCCTTTACGGTGTGGATGGCGGGCGGCGGCGTGAAGGCGGGGATGACTTACGGGGAGAGCGACGAATTTGGCTTCAATGTCGCCAAGGACGGCGTGCACATCCACGACTTCCAGGCGACGATCATGCACTTGTTAGGCATCGACCATGAGAAGTTCACCTTCCGGTTTCAGGGGCGGCAGTTCCGGCTGACGGATGTGCATGGGGAGGTGGTGAAGGGGGTCCTGGGGTGAGGCGATGATGGTTAGGCAAGTTTCCGGGCCCAGACTTTGGCGGATAAGGTTAGGCCGATACCGGCGGCGAAGGTGATCAGAGGTTTGGCGAGCTCATAATAGGAAGACGATGACCGGATGACGAAGTCGAACGTCTGATGATGGTTCGTGGTGAAATAGTGAATCCAGCTCAAAGTCTGTCCGAGGGACGAAACCGCGAAGTATAGACCAAAAGCCAGCAATGCCGTGGCATAAAGATCTTCGCGCGTCACCCCTTGCAAGGAGAGGGAATCATCATATCCTCGAGTTACTTTGCGCGACAGTGCGGGACTGACGAACCACAATAAGACCCCCAGCAGCAACGGCCCCGTTGCCCCGATGAAGTTCCCGGCTTCGAAAGGGACTCGTTTTGAGTAAAACAGCGCGGCGGATAAGACGCTTACAGTTCCCGTTACGATCCAATGTAATCCCAACACCCGAAGGAGAACAGTGGCGAGAGCGGAGAGGGGCATGGCATAGGCAATCAGTTTACCGGACCATGGGCAATCTAAATGTGCGCCGAAGTGCACGATCAGAATTATCTGAGTCCGAACCATTTGCGCTTGGGAGGTGCGGCAGCTTCGGCCACAAGACGGATGGACGTTTTCAGGTTTTCGCGGGCGGTGGCTTCGTAGAGACCGCGGAAATGATCGTTGGCGTAGATGGAGGGACGCTTGAGAAAGCCTTCGAGGATTTGGGTGCGTTTTGGGGCGTAGGTTTCGATCGGGACATCGGCGTACTCTTCACGGATGGCGGCTTCGTACTCGAAAAAGCGCTCCTGATTTTGGCCGAGGATGGCGAGATCGATGTCGCACATGAGGTCGGAGTCGGGGGTGGCGTCGGGTGTGTGGTTTTTGGTGACCAGAATCAAGGCGCGCACTTGTTGGATGAATGCCTTGGGTGCCTCGCCGTCGCTGAGGATGTCGTTGGCGAGGCGGGCGCTGCCTTCTTCGTTGTCGGATTCTTCGGGGTGGTAAACGATGTCGTGCAGCCAGAGCGCGGCTTCGAGAGCGGCGGGTTGTTTGGCGAGGTGGCGGACGGAGTCGAATTCGATGAGGCATTCATTGAGGTGCCGCAGGGTGTGATAGTGCCGCTGCGGTTCGGCGTAGGAGGCGAAGACGTAGCGATACCACGAGGGAGCTTCCTCGGCTTTGGCCGGAATGGATTGCCACAGACGACTCCAGCGGGAGAGGCTGACATGGGGCACGGCTTCGCGGATGCGAGCGAATTCTTCGAGGCGATTGCGGTCGACGGTTTGATTGCGGTGATAAAATTCGTTAGGCGCATCGAGGCGAGCCAAGCTCTTATCCGATTGCACAGCCAACCAGGCGATGAAGTCGTCACGATTGGCGAAGGCGCGGCCATCGGTGTTGCCGGGACGAAGGATGTCCTCCAGCATCGGCAGGCGGCCGTCATTGACTTCATCGTAGCAGTAGTGCCCTTCCTGCAAGGCAAGGCCCATTCCGCAATAGTCGCGATGGCCGTAACCGAATTCATGGCCGCCTTCCAAACAGGTGGCAATGCGCGTGGCGAGTTCGATGCCGTAAGGAGTGGGATCGAGGGGAGGAGGGGTCCAGGCCATCGGGTATTGTGGTGTAAGTTGGCTCGAAATGCGACAGCGAGCCAAGAAAAGGTAGCTCCTGGCCCGTAATGGCCCTATGCGGAAACCATCCGATTACAGCCGTCGCCAAGTGTTGCAAATCGCCAGCGGAACGGCGCTGGCCGGACTGTTGCCGGAGGGCGCCGCGCAATCGGCCACAGCGAAGAAGCCGAAGAAAGTGATTGTGGTGGGCGGCGGTATTGGCGGCCTTTCCTGTGCGTATGAACTGATGGGTCTCGGCCATGAGGTAACCCTGCTGGAGGCATCGCGGCGCACGGGCGGGCATGTGAAGACGATTCGCGATCCGTTGCCGGATGGCTTGTATGCGGATGTGGGCGCGGAGCATTTTACCAATCCGGGCTATGACCAGTATCGCAAATGGGTGGAGAAGTTTGACCTGCCGGTTCTGCCCTGGGCACGGCGGCAGGAGATGTACCGGAACATCGGCGGGAAGTGGTATACGGAGGCGGATTTGAAGGAGCGGGCCGTGGTCGAGGGATTTGGGTTTAACCAAAAGGAGGTCAACTACATCCTTGAGCACGGGTGGACGGAACTGTCATTTCTCTACCTGGCGCCGTATGTGGCGAAGTTCCGCGATGAGTATCAGCCGTTTGGAGTCGGGCTGGATGATTGGGATCAACAGTTGCTAGGAGATATTCTGGCCAAGGATGGCGCGTCGGAGGCGGCTCTGCGCTTCATCGGCGGCGGCCGCAGCAAGCCCGGCGAAAAGGTAAAGGCCACCAGTGACAGCTCGGCATTGTATCGCGTCTGGCAGGCGGCGATCCCGCGCATGCGCGGATTGCCTGCCTTCAAGAAGGAGGTCTTTCATCTCAAGGGCGGCAATCAACTGCTGCCGGATACCTTTGCGTCGAAACTCGGCGATCGGGTGCGGAAGAACTGCGTGGCCTCGGCGATCGAGCATGATGAAGCGGGCGCCAAGGTGACCTTTACCCAAGAAGGGAAGGAGCAGACGCTATCGGCGGATTATGTGGTGATGTGTGTATCACCGCTGGTCATGCCGGCCATCAAGATGACGCCGGCGTGGCCGGAGGCGAAAGCGTTTGCGTTGAGCCATACGCCGATGGGGATGCAATCGCGCGTGCTGCTGCAATGCCGCACGCCCTTCTGGAAAGGCGACGTGCCGAGCATCAACCTGGAGACGGGGAATTCGGCCATGGGCCTGGTTTATCAAACCGCGGCCGATGTCCCCGGCGAGCGCTGCGTGCTGATGGGCAGCGGCCAACCGGCGCAAACGCCGGAGGCCACGATCGCGGCGTTTCGGAAGTTTTACCCCGGCAAGAACAAGGACACGATCGAGCAATGCATCGTCCATCAATGGTGGAAGGAGGAGCCGTATGCGGTGGGTTGTGAGCGGCACGCGTTCCCCTTTGGCCAACTCGCTAAACTGTGGCCGCACCTGATCGAGCCGGTGGGGCGGATTCACTTTGCCGGGGCGGCGTATGATAACCTGCCCTGGGGCCAGGATGCGGCGACACGGTCCGCGCACCGGGTGGCGGGCGTGATTGATGCGGCGTGAGGGAGGAATCCCATTGACGATTTCCCCACTCTGCGTTCATCTGAGGGGCGTGACGCAACCGCCTGACAAACTCCGCCAACTCCTGGATGCCGCCGGAGTGACACGGTGTTTGGATGAGATCGCGGCGGCGATCTTGGAGCGGTGGCGCAATGAGCCGCGTTTGGCGCTGGTGGGGATTTATTGGCGCGGGGTGCCGTTTGCACGGGCGCTGGCGGAGCGGCTGCGGGCGGCGGGGAAAGAGGTGGATTTCGGCAAGATCGACATCACCCAATATCGGGATGACCTGCAGACCATGGCGGTGCTGCCAAAGCTGGAGGGGTCGGAGATCGCTTTTGATCTGGATGATGCGGTGGTGATTCTGTGTGACGAAGTGATCCACACGGCGCGCACGTCGAGGGCCGCGCTGGAGGAATTGCTGGGGTTTGGGCGGCCACGCTGTGTGCAGATCGCGGCGCTGGTGGATCGCGTGGGGCGGGAACTGCCGCTGGAGGCGGACTACACCGGCATCAACGTCGAATTGCCGGACGAGGAGCGCGTGAGCGTGCGCTTCGTCGATGGCGATGGTTTTGATGAAGTTTTTGTTAGGTCATGGAAAAAGAAAAACACATGAGCATGATTCCCCGCAAAGACCTTCTCGATATCGCCTCGCTGACGGATGAGGAGGTTGAGTTTGTGCTGGCCAATGCGGTGCCGTTCAAGGATCTCTTCAAACGCACGGTGAAGAAGGTGCCGACGCTGAAGGGACAGACGGTGCTGACGTTATTTTATGAACCGAGCACGCGCACGCGCTCGTCGTTTGAAGTGGCGGCGAATCGGTTGTCCGCGGACGTGACGCACTTTGACATCGAGTCGTCCAGCGTGGTGAAATGGGAATCGGTGCTGGATACGGTGGAGACGCTGGAGTCGATGCGGGTGGATTACATCGTCGTGCGGCACAAACAATCCGGCACGCCGAACCTGATCGCCAAGAACACGCGGGCCAGTGTGATCAATGCCGGCGATGGCTGGCACGCGCATCCGACCCAGGCGTTGCTGGATGCGTTCACGCTGCGCGAAAAGTTCAAGGATCTGCGCGGCGCGCGAGCGCTGATCGTGGGGGACATTCAGCACAGCCGGGTGGCGCGCAGCACCAGTCTGATCTTCCGCCGGCTGGGCATGAACGTGGCCTACCTGGGACCCGGCTCCATGATGCCGAGGGATGTGCCGGAGGAGATCCCGCAGTTTGGCAATTGGAAGGATGCGCTCGATTGGAAGCCGGACGTGATTTATCTGCTGCGCGTGCAGAGTGAGCGCATGGACGAGCCGTTTTTCCCCAGCGCCGCGGAGTATCATCAAAATTATGGGCTTACCGATGCGCGGGTGGAGACACTGCGCGAACGGGGACTTTACCTGATGCATCCGGGGCCGGTGAATCGCGGCGTGGAGATCACGGACGCGGGGATGAATTACGAGAAGAGCCTGATCAATGAGCAGGTGGAAAACGGCATCGCCGTGCGAATGAGTGTGCTGTATTGGCTGAAGCCGGGAGCGCAATGAAGGTCGGCTTTGTCGCGCGCATGACCAAAAGACACCTATTCCTCGTTGCGGGTGCCGCGATGCTAACCGGCTGCCAAATGGCGCCCACGCAGCAGGTGATGCCGACGACGCAAGGCGGGCCATTCATGCTGGGAATTGACGTGCTGGCGTCGCGGAACTTTGATCTGTTGCAAGGGAAGCGTGTGGGATTGATCACCAATCACACCAGCATGACAGGCCGGGGCGAGCCGACGCGGGTGGCGATGCAGCGGGCTTTGGGGCCAATGCTGACGGCGCTGTATGCGCCTGAGCACGGCATCGATGGCACGGTCGGCGCAGGCAAACATTTCAGCACCCGCCGGGACTCCGTAACGGGGTTGACGGTGTATTCGCTCTACGGACCGACACGCAAGCCGACGCCGCAGATGCTGGCGCCGATCGATGTGCTGGTGTTCGATCTGCAGGATATCGGCTGCCGGAGTTATACCTACATCAGCACGATGGTGGTGGCCATGGAGGCGGCCGCGGAGAATGGGAAGGAATTCGTGGTGCTGGATCGGCCGAACCCCATGGGAGGTCTGCGAGTCGAGGGCCCGCCTTTGGAATCGAAATGGAAGTCATTTGTCGGCCAGATTCCCGTGCCGTATGTGCACGGCATGACCGCCGGTGAACTGGCGATGATGACGGCGGGCCGGGGCTGGATCGCCAGGTCCCCGCGCTTGAATGTGGTGAAGATGCAGGGCTGGCAGCGCGGCATGGTGTGGCAGGACACCGGACTGCGCTGGTATCGCACGTCACCCAATATTCCGTATGCGACGTCGCCATGCTACTATGTGACCACAGGGATTCTCGGCGGAGCGTCCGCCATGGACATCGGCATTGGTACTGAAAGTCCTTTTGGTTATGCCGGAGCGAGCGGGGTGAACCCTCAGGCCATGCTGGCGGCGTGCCAGCGGTTGAACGTGTCCGGCGTGTCTTTTGCGCCCTATCAAAAGGGCGGTTTTGGCGGCGTACGGCTAAACATCAACCCGCGTGCACAGGCGGATCTGACGGCGTTGGATGTGCTGATGCTTGGCGAGCTGAATCGCCTCAGTGGTGGCAAGGTGCTCAGCCACATGAGCGGCTCAAAGCTGAATCTTTTTCACAAGGTCTATGGCAGCGAATCGCTGTACAACAATCTGCGCCGCGGTGTGCCGGCGAGCCGGATCGTGGCGGGCTGGAGGGGCTTCACCAGTTCCTTTCGCGGCGCGCGGCAGAGGTATTTGCTGTATCCCTGAGCCGGGAGGCATGGCCTCTGTACTTGCTTTCTCCCACGATTCGCCGTTAAGGAGTGGGGACAACCATGGAAACCATCGAGATCGCACGGCTGTGCGCCAAGTTCGCGGATCAAAAGAAGGCCGAAGATATTGTGCTGCTGGATCTGCGCGGGCTTTCGCCCGTGGCTGACTTCTTTGTGATTTGCACCGCCACGTCGAATCCGCAAATGCGCGCGGTGCGGGATGAGATCGTCGAGGAAATGCGTGATCAGCATGGGCAAAAGCCGTTGTTCAGCGAGGGCGCCTACGAGAGCCAGTGGCTGATCGTGAGTTATCCCAATGTGATGGTGCACATCTTGACGCCGGAGAAGCGGGAGTTTTATTCCCTGGAAGAGCTCTGGGGCGATGCACCGCAGATCGCTTTCGAACCGGAACTGCCTGTGGCCCCGAAGAAGCGTGCGGCCAAGAAGGCTGCGCCGGCAAAAAAGGCAGCCAAGAAGGCCCCCGCCAAGCGGGCGACGAAGAAGGTCGCGGCGAAAAAGACCGCCCGGAAGAAGTAGGTCGATCGCTACAGTTTCGGGAATGGCGGCAGGCCGTTGCGGCGCAACTCTTCGATGTCCTTGGGCGTGATGGGGTAAGCTGTGAGCTGATAGGACGGCTTCAGGGGCAGATCGGGTTTATCCATCTTTTTGCGCAGGATCGACCAGGCGAAATCCACGAGCAGCGGCTGATAGACGCTGGCATCGATGTCGCCATTGTTCACCAGCGTGAAGCCGCCTTCCGGCGCGCTAAAACCATCGGTGCCGATGATCAGGGTGGATTCCCGCTGATCTCCCGCGCCCTCGGCGGCGCCGAGGGCCATCGAGTCATTGTGAGCGTAGACGACATCGAAGGACTTTTGCACGCGCAAGGCTTCAAGCATGCGTTCCTTGCCGCCCGCCTTGGTCCAGCCGCCAGGCGCATCGTGTACGAGGATGATGCCTGGAACCGTTTTGAGCTCCGCCATGAAACCCTCATGCCGCTTGGCTGAGATCGGGGAGTCATCACCCCGAATTTCGACAGCACGACCGGTGATTTCGGCGCGGCTTTCTTCTTTGGCTTTTCTGGTGATGGCTCGCACCGCCATCTTGCCGGCGAGGCGCCCCATTTCGACTTGATCGCAATAGAGCACCGTGGTGCAGGGCGCGGCAGTGGCAGCCTGTCCCAGGCCAATGACAAGAACGCCCGCGGCAACGGCATCTTTGATCGGGGCTGCGACGGTGGCCACGTCCACCGGCTCAATGATGATGGCAAAGGGCTTGGCCGCGATGGCTTGGGCGAACTGCGCGGCCTGCGTCGGGCCGTCGCCGCCGGCATCTAAAGTTTGCAGGGTCGCGCGGGTTTGATTGGCGAGCAACTGCATAAGGTACTGTCGCTGACCCGCTTCGAAAGGGTGGTTGCTGTGGGTGGAGAGGAAAAACACGCTTCTGGAGGGAAGGGCAGCGGTTCCCTTGGGAGTTTCAGTCGCGGGTTTGCAGCCCAGGAGGCAGAAAACACAACAGAGAAGGAGTGTGGTGGGAAATAAACGACGGGTCATGTGGGGAAAGAGATGAAGCCACGGAAGCGGGCCGGGACAAGCGGTGTCTTTGGCTTCCACTTTGGCCGCGGCGGGTGCCAGGGCATTTATGAAAGGCCAAAGCGGGGGCGGAGCGAAAGACAAATCTCGCCTTTTCGGGCTTTTGCTTGCGCAGCTTTGGAATTGGCTCACACTCGCGGTCTCGTGGATATCAATATGGGACAAAGCAAAAGAACAGCCGTGGTGACCGGAGCTGCCGGATTTCTGGGATCGCATTTGACTGATCGTTTGCTGGCGGAGGGCTGCAAGGTGATTGGGATCGACAACCTGCTCACGGGCAATGTTCGCAACATCGAGCACTTGTCGGGCAACCCGGATTTTCAATTCATCAAACACGACGTCACCAATTTTATCTATTTGCCGGGTGAGGTGCACTTGGTGTTTCACTTCGCCTCTCCGGCGAGCCCGATTGATTATTTGAAATGGCCGATCCAAACCCTGAAGGTCGGCTCGCTGGGAACCCATAATACCCTGGGCCTGGCGAAGGCGAAGGGGGCGACCTTCTTGCTGGCCTCCACGTCCGAAACCTATGGCGATCCCCTGGAGCACCCGCAGAAGGAGACGTACTGGGGCAATGTGAACCCGATCGGCCCGCGCGGGGTGTATGATGAGGCGAAGCGATTCGCGGAGGCGATGGTGATGGGATATCACCGCGCACACGGCATGGACACGAAAATCGTGCGCATTTTCAATACCTACGGCCCGAGAATGCGGCTCGACGACGGGCGCGTGGTGCCCGCCTTCATTGGTCAGGCGCTGCAGGGCAGGCCGCTCTCCGTCTTTGGCGACGGGTCGCAGACGCGGAGTTTCTGCTATGTTGCGGACCTGATTGACGGCATTTACCGGCTGTCACAGAGCCAGTACCATGAGCCGGTGAACATCGGCAATCCCACGGAAATGACGGTGCTGGACTTTGCCAAGGCGATCCAGCGCATCCTGGGCAGTGATGCCCCGATCGAACACAAGCCGCTGCCGGTGGACGATCCGAAGGTACGGCAGCCGGACATTACGCTGGCCCGGCGGGTCCTGGGTTGGGAGCCAAAAGTGACCTTTGAAGAGGGTATTGCCAAAACTGTTGCCTATTTTCGTGACTTTCTTGCAATCCCGTCTTGATGGCAGCTAGAGTTTGCGGATAAAACAGAATAATCATCAGGCAAGCCAATTAGCGAGAGCCCCGGCCATGCGGATGAAACCAACCCAACTACATTTTTTCATGAAACCCTTCCTCTTCCTTTTGGCGTTCTCCGCTTTCGGAATGTTGCCCGCCACGGCCCAGGAAACCGTCAAGGTTGACGCCAAGGACTTGAAAACCGCCGGCGTGGAGACGCCCCAATTTCAGGCGACGAATGTCGGTGACAAACGCTGGCGGCCAAAAACATGGCTGGAATTGGACTTGGAATTTGACGTCAAACTGGCGCAAGCACTCGGCGGCCGCAACGGCAGCCTGGAGAGCATCACGGTGAATTATTACGTGGCCTTCAGCGAAAAGACCTCGGACGGCAAGACCCAGTACATCAAAGGCACCTTCAACTACTCCGACATTCCTGCCTCCGAAACCTGTCATGCGCTGGCTTTTGTGTCACCGGCGACGCTCCGGCGGATTCTAAAAAGGGACAACTTCACAGCCTCGTCAGACGTGCAGGGGTGGGGCTACGAAATCTCGGTGGACGGCAAGGTGGTCAAGGGCGGTACGAGCACCGGGACCACCAAATGGTGGGAGTCGCCGTCAGTCGTCGCGATCGAAGGCGCTTTGCTTGCCAAGAAGGACACACCTTTCAGCGTCCTGTGGGGCGATTACGACGTGAACGTGAAGAAATAGCAACACTCGGAAAGGTGGCAGGCAACGTATTTTAGAGCACTCTCAGCATGGCAGACAGCAAAAGCATCGTAGTTCTGAATTTGGGTTCCCAAAGGTTGTCGGGGGCGGTATTCAGCAAGGTGGGTGGCGGGGATCTGACCCTGAAGCGATACGCTTTTGTGGACATGACTGGCGATCCCACCGTGGACGCCTCCCGGATTCCGCAATTGCGGATCGGGATTCAGGAGCTGACGGAAAAACTGCGCATCAAGAAGCAGGCCGCCTGGTATGCCGTAGCTGGGCATTCCGTGTTCTCGCGTTTCGTCAAATTGCCGCCCGTGCAACCGGATCGGGTGGCGCAGATCGTGGAGTTCGAGGCGCGCCAAAACGTGCCATTTCCAATCAATGAGGTGATTTGGGACTACGAATTCGTGGCACCCCTGGGCAGTGGTGAAGTCGAGGTCGTCTTGGTGGCGATGAAGGCGGACGCGCTCAACGAGATCAACGATCAGGTGGCGGCCGCCGGCCTGAAAACCGTCGGCGTGGACTTGGCGCCAATGGCAGTTTACAACACTTTCCGCTATAGTTATCCAGACGTCGATGAGCCCGCCGTGGTCATTGACCTTGGGGCGCGCTCCACGAACCTGATCTTTGTGGAGGAAGGGAAGTTCTTTGTGCGCAATATCCTGGTCGGCGGGGCGTCGATCACCACGGCGGTGGCCAAGGAATTCCAGGTGGGCTTTGGCGATGCGGAACAGCAAAAACTCGCCCACGGATTTATTGCCCAAGGAGGCGCGGTGGAAGATCACCCCGATCCGGCGATTGCCGGCCTCTCTAAAGTGATTCGGAATGCGGCCACGCGAGTGCATGGCGAGGTGATGCGCACGATCAATTACTACCGCACCCAGCAGGGCGGGGCGCAGCCCAAGCGCATTTTCATTTGCGGCGGCGGCGCCTTGCTCGGCAACATGGCGGAGTTTCTGGAGGAGAAACTGAAACTGCCGGTCGAAATTATGAATCCACTGCGCGGGGTTCAACTCGACCGCGGCGTCAATGCCGAGGCTGCCATGGCGGATGCTCCCTACATGGCGGAGCTGGTGGGATTGGCCATGCGCGCCGTGGGCGGTGCCCCCTCGGAAATCGAACTCGTGCCGGATGTGGTGGCGACTGCGCGTGACTCGGCCCGCCGGGCGCCGGCGCTGGTGATGGCCGGACTCTGTGTGCTGGCCGCGCTGGGCGCGGGCATCATGTATTTCAAAAATGCAGAGCGCGTGGTGCAGCAGAAACTGGTGACGATGCAGGGTGAGAATGCCCGGCTGACCAAACTTGCCGGAGATATCCGGGCTCTTGATGTGGCGCTGGCTCAGGCCGTGGGCAAAAGCCAGCAACTGGAGCAGGCGGTCAATGATCGTTCCTACTGGGTCAGGTTGCTGACCGAGCTGAACAATAAGTTTGAAAGCGATCTGATCTGGCTCACCCAGATTCAGCCGGTGAAAGACGGCAAATCGATCACGCCACCACTGGTCGTTGATAACTCTGAAGCTCCGCCCAAGGATGATGCTGCGCCGGCTGCCCCAAATCCCGCAGGACCCGTTTACGAACTGGAGATGGACGGCCTGTGGCGGTATGATCCAGCGAAGAATCCGGAGGGGGAACAGGTCGTGTACCGTTTCGCTGCCGAGCTTGCCAAATCAGAGTATTTCAGTGTCGCCAAGTTCGAAGAGAAGCGCGCTGATTACGTCAGCGCCGAAAGCGGCGTAGAAGGAGATCGTTACGCCTACAAATTCAAGATCAAGCTGCCCCTCAAGCAGCCCATGCAATTCACACCCTGATGTCCTGGATAAGCGAAAATAAAATACCGGCCGCCATTATCGGCGTATCGGCTGTCGGCGCCATCGGGCTCGGAGTCATGCTCTTTTCGGCATACTCCAGCTACGACGAAAACCTGCAGAACTTTGGCAATCTGAACCGGAGCCTCGCGGCGCTGAAAAGCGGCTCATTGGCGCCCACGCCGGAGAACCTGGAGAAGAAGAGCGCCCTGGTGACCGACTACACGACGAAGGCGAACCAATTGGCTCTCGTGCTGAACCGGCTGCAGAAGCCGGACGCACCGATCACCGACACCGCCGACACCGAGTTTCAAAGCAAGCTCAAAGCCAAAATCGCCGCAGCCAGGCAACTGGCGGCTGAGCGGCGCGCGCAACTGCCGGCGGAGTTCAATCTGGCCTTCGATAAGTACACCACGGAACTGCCCAAATCCAAAGCGGTGGCGGCGCAGTTGTCGACGTACCTGGATGCGGTCGACGAGTTGGTGAAATTGCTCCTGAACAGCGGCATTTTGCGGATGGAGACGCTCGAACGATCAGAATTGGACTCCGAAAAGGATGCGCCGTCCGCGAAAGAGGCTGCAGCAGCCAAGGCGCAGCCGAAGGCACCACAGCGCCCTCAACGGGCGGTGCCTGGCCGTCCTGGAGCACCCGCAGTTGCCCTGGCCCCGGCCAAGGTGACGGAGCGCTGGCAGGTGAAGACGGTCATCGCCCTGGATCAGGCGGCGTTGCAGGTCATCATGAGCAAGCTGGCGAGTCCCTCCGAAACCCCCGATATTCCCTATTTCCCGATCGTACGGCTTGTGCGCATCGAGAATGAACGGAAAGATGGGCCGACGACGGCGCAGGCCGCTGTGCCTGCCCTAGCGCCAGCGGGTGGAGCAGCCGCGCCCGCAGCCCCCGGAGGAACAGGTGTAGCCGCGGCCGCCGCGGATGTGATTGAGCCTGTCAAACCCGCAGCGCCCGATTCGGTGGTCATTCTCGGCAAGGAGAAGCTTCGGGCTTACCTGGAGATCGATTTGGTCAAATTTTTGGAAGCTCAGGCCGCAGCCGCTCCGACGCGATAGGCGAGGGCGATTTTTAGAAGATTGGATTTAGAATCATGCAAAACAGGAAAGGCAAATACGAGAAGGTCCTTCTCACCATCGCCGGCCTTGCGGCCTTGGGGACTGCTGGCTTTTTGATTTGGAAGAGCCAAAATTTCAATGAGCAGCTGGTGCTGTTGCCAGCGCGGGCGAACAATGATCCTGGCCACCCGCCGGTCGAGCAGGTCATCGCGGCCATGAAGCGGCTGGGGGAGAAGGTCACGTGGGTTTCGCCAGTGCGCAACAACAAGGCCGTGCCGCTGAACAAGTCGGTACTGCTGATCCGCAAGGGCGATCAACTGTTTGACCTGCAGGTGCCCGATCCGGTCTTCCGGCCACCGATGACCAACGAATTCCTGGTCAAGAATGACCTGCCGAATTTGGAGTCGCCAAACGTGGGTGACCTGGACCCGGATTCGGACGGATTCTCGAACGTGGAAGAGTTCACCAAGAGCACCAGTCCCCGTGATGCCGCCAGCCATCCGCCGGTCACGGACAAGCTCTTCCTGAAGCAACGAATCACTCACGACTACATCCTCAAGCTTAACAGCAGTTCGCCGCCGTATCAGGTGCAGCGGATCACGCCGGAGCCGAAGAAGAGCGTGTTTGTCTCCCCAGGCAGCGAGTTTGGCTTTGAGACCGGGGTGGTGCGGTTTAAGGCCGAATCCTTTGAAACAAAAATTGTGAAGGCTCCCCCGACTGGCGAGAAGGACATGTCCGAACTGACCGTCTTGGACAAGGCCACCAACAAGACCTTCAAACTCGTCCGGGGCGTCGAATTCAATCTCGCCGAGTACGAAGCCGAGTTTGAGTTCGTGCTGACCGGCACTGTACAGAGACGGACCGTCAAGAAAGGCGAGACTTTCCAGATTCCCGGAATCGGGGTCACCTACAAAGTCCTTGAGATTGAGCAAACAAACGCCACGATCGCGCCGGTGAAGGACGATCAGACCCCTGGCGCGCCTCTGACCGTCCCGAAACGCTGAATTTTACCCGAAACCGCAAAAAACATCTCGCCAACACGCCGCATATCCTGATAAACAGCACGGCTCATCGCTAATTTTTGTTCCCAGCCCCCTTTATGACGCATCTCTCCCGAATGACCTCCAAACACCGCATTGCTCTTTTGGTTGCTATCGTAACGCCGATTATTTCTGGCCCCCTAATGGCGGGCGATGGCGGCGTGGGTGTGTCCAGCATCGCGGAACGGGAAATTGCCCGCCGCATGGCACGGATTGAAGATGCCCGGCAGGCCATGGCCAAGGGTGACGAATTGTATGCGAAAGGGGACCATGAAGCCGCGCTTGGGCAGTATCGCGCCGCCAAGGACATCTTTGACCAATTGCCCAATGCGCCGTTCATCCAGGATTGGCGGGACTTGGCTAATCTGAAATTCGCCGACTGCGCGGCCGTGGTGGCCCGGGAAAAGGCGGTCATTGGGGATTATGTTGCCGCGCGCGCCTTGGTTGCCGAGGCGCAACTGGCGGTCCCGGGGCATAAGGCTTCCAGGTTGTTTGCCCTGCATCTCGCTGATCCGGACCGCTGGCCGCCGGCATTGACCCCTGAGCATGTGGAAAACGTCGGCAAGGTGAAGGAGTTGCTTCTCCTGGGCAACAGCTCGCTGGAAATCGGCGACTACGATCGGTCACTGAGTCAGTTTCAGGACGTTATCCGCATCGATCCCTACAACTCCGCCGCCCGCCGTGGCATGGAGCGCGCTGAGCAAAAGCGTGCGGAATACTTTGAGAGCGCCCGCGATCATCAGCGCATTCGGATGCTGAACATGGTCAATGAGGCATGGGAGGACAAGCCGCCGGTTCGGGGTCTGACGATCGGTACGATCATCGATGGCGGCAAGGAGCCCACAGTCTATCTGACGAAAAAAATGCAGGAGATCGTGTTTCCGCAGGTCCAGTTTGCCGGTGCCAGCATTGAGGAAGCGATCGAGTTCTTGCGTGTGAAGAGCCGGGACTTGGATACCTTTGAAACCGATCCCGCCAAAAAAGGCGTCAACATCATTCTCAAGGCCGGTGAAGCTCCCGTGAGTGCCCAAATCAGTTTGGACCTGAAGGACGTGCCGATGGTTGAAGCGTTGCGCTACGTGACCGAGCTGGCAGGCATGAAATACAAGGTTGAGCCCTTTGCCGTGCTGGTTGTGCCGGTTTCGGACACGACGACGGAACGCTACACCCGCAGCTACCGGGTTCCGCCTGACTTCCTGAGCAGCACCGGCGGCGGCGCGGCCCCGGCG
>JAXMIV010000122.1:0-3416 GCA_034377045.1 Prosthecobacter sp.
GGCTTCACCTTCGCCATCTCGCCTGCCTGCTTCGCGTTGCTGACATTTTGGAAAATGATCCGGAGCGCGTCCCTCACGTCGTTTTCCAGCATCGCAATATCGATACCAAGCCTCGCAGCATTGTCCACTGGCAGGCCCCGCATCACCTCAGCCTTGTCATCAAAGATGAGCGGGTGTATCTCGCGGCATCTCCACTTCAGGCGCGCATGCACAAGGCCATCGACAGCCTTGCCGATGCTATTGACTCCGAACTCTCCGGGTGTGCCGCCATTGCCCAGCATCAGCCCTTTGCCCACTGCCCCGGCATGGAGGATGTGGTGCGGGATTGGTTTCTGGCACCCGCCTGTGATCGTGATATCAAACCCAAAGGCGGAACTTACGAGTATATTGAGGGCGCCTTTCGTCCCAATACAGGGAAACTTCTCCAAATACTTTCGGGCACCCAGCTTTACGAAAATCCCTTCGACGCCGTTCGCGAACAGCGACAAGAGATTAACTACCGGTGCCGCAGGCTTGTGGCAACTAGGTGCTTTTCAACCTCCTGATGACGATTCCGTACCTTTTCCTTCGGAGTGGCAAGACGTCTGGAGCGTTTCAGGTATCGTCTCCCGACCACTACAGAATCCCGCGCACTGGGCAATAAGGCTGGTCAAGCAGGCAATGCCGAGCGACTCCATTGGGGATCTTTTAGAGAGTGCCATCGACCTTGACTACGCTGGTGCTGTCTCCGAGCCAATAGTAGCAGCGCTCACATTGATGAAAGCTATGAGTCAACTAGACGCAGAAAAATGGCGGGTGCTCCAGTCCCGTCAACCGAAGCTCATTCCGGGACTCTTCCAGATTTGTGCGAAAGCTATCGGGCAGCCGTTGAAGGACCTGAAACTGATTGTAGGAGAGAGCCACAGATGGAAGTATTTGAGCCATGATTCCTGTAAAGTTGACTGGAATGGGGCCGGCAGCATTACTCCTAAAGTAAAGGATCCTGATTGGTTTCTTGAGAAGATCGTGGAGTAGATCGCCTATGTGAATGGCGATCCTTTTTCCTTCAGACATGGCTAAGCAGGGATGGACTTTGTTGTTGCTGATGTCGGAAAGCAATGAGGTCAGCGCCACATAAGCCCAGGGAACTTCTTCGCCATGGTCTGGCGGTGCTTCGGCCAAAGGCCGCCTCAGCGACAAACTGCCTCAGGGCACGGACTTCATGGTCGCCTGATTCGCGCGAACCCGCTGCATCGTCACCACGCCCTGCGTTTGCAACGCTCTGCGCCGCGCAACGGAGAAGCCCTTGAGAACCGCCGTAGCGTTCGTGGGCTTTTTCGAGGGTGCGGGGGCTGTCGAAGTAGAGTTCAATGGGTGAAACATTGCTTGTCACCGACTATTTGTCAAAGGTTCTCGCTTCCCAGGAGGTGGTCATCCTCCAAGTGGAACCTGGGGAAGCGGGAGGCTTTGGACCATGGATTTCACGAATCCATTCTTCGCGAACGCTACGAAGGACAGGTTGGCACGGATCCCAGGGTTAGGCTCGCGGGGCTCGCCTTCACCCTGGGCTTTGATGTGTCGCGCTTTCAGCGCTCAATACAACTCGACGGGGGAGCGTTTGCCGTCTTCGACGCTTAGTTTGCTGGCGGCTTCTTCGCCTAGGGTGGCGACGCGGAGGTTCCAGATTTCTTGGTTGAGGGCGGCGAAGCGGTCGAGGTTGAAGGCGTCTGGTTTGACGAGGCGTTTTTTGGTTTTTTCGATGCGGACGAGGGCGTCGTGGATGATGGGGGCTTCGACGGCTTCGAGGTGCTGGCGGGCTAACTCAACCATTTCGAGGCGGTGGCAGATCATGACGAGGTCGTTACCGGCGCGGACGGCTTCCTGGATGGCCTGCTCGAAGGTGACTTCATTGAGGATGGCGCCCATGTCGAGGTCGTCGGTCATGGCGAGGCCTTCGAAGCCTAACTGATCGCGCAATAATTTGGTGCAGACGTTGTGACTGAGGCTGGCGGGCCAGCGGCCGCGATCGGGATCGTAGGCGGTGTAGTTGCTGTGACAGGTCATGACGCTGTCGATCTCCGGAAGGAGGGCGGTGTAGGGCATGAGTTCGGACATTTCCATTTCCGCGCGGGTCTTGGTGATGACGGGGAGGAATTCGTGAGGATCGACTTCGGCGGGGCCGTAACCGGGGAAGTGTTTGGCGCAACTGAGGACACCTTCGGCGCGCATGGCGCGATTGAAGATGCCGGCGTTGTCGATGACTTGTTGGGTGTCTTTGCCCCAGCATCGGCCTTTGAGGGAGTTGTCGGCGGTGTCGTCGTAGGAGATGTCGAGGACGGGGCAAAGGTCGAGATTGAAACCGAAGTGGCGCAGGAGCTGGCCGGTGAGCCTGCCGTGCTGCTTGATGAGGGCGACATCGCCCTTGTCGCGCAATTGCTGGGCGTTAGGCGGCTCTTCGCCGATGAGGCGGAGGCGGGAAACGCGGCCGCCTTCCTGATCGATGGTGATGAAGGGCTCGATGTCCGAAATGTCGCGCAGATCGTCGATGAGTTTGCGCAGTTGTTGCGGGGACTTGATGTTGCGGCCGAAGAGGATGAAGCCGCCGGGCTGGAGCTTTTTGAAGCGGGCAGCGGTGGCGGAGTCAAGTTCAGGACCGGGGACGCCGGTGAGGAGAAGCTGGCCGAGGCGGTGGGGCATGAGGGGGGGCGGTGAGCGGTGAGCGGTGGGCGGTGGGCGGTGAGCGGTGAGCGGTGAGCGGTGAGCGGTGGGCGGTGAGCGGTGGGCGGTGGGCGGTGGGCGGTGGGCGGTGAGCGGTGAGCGGTGAGCGGTGAGCGGTGAGCGGTGAGCGGTGGGCGGTGGGCGGTGGGCGGTGGGCGGGGGACGGGGGACGGGACGATTGACGATTGACGAAATCCGATTGACGAAGGGTGAAGGAAGGGAGCGGAGGGCTAGGTTTTTTGGAGGTTGTTCAATAGGGCGCGCGCGCAGGCGGTGGCGAATTCGGGGGCGTTGATTTCGCAGTCCATTTCAATGACGGGGATGCCGCGACGGAGGTGGGATTTGATGGCGGTGAAGAGGGCGGCGTCGGCGGCGGGATCGTGGAAGGGTTTTCCTGGGGCGCTGATGACGCTGATGGCGCGTGTCGGAATCAGGACGGTGACGGCGGCGGTGTAGGCGTTGACCTTTTCAGCGAGGATGCGGCCGAGTTCGGCGCACTCCTCAGGCGTGGTGCGCATGAGGGTGATCTGCGGATTGTGGTGATAAAAGGTACGGTCGGCGAACTTTTCAGGAACGGTCGCCGGTTCGCCAAAATTAACCATGTCGAGGCAACCGGGAGTGACGATGGCAGGCACGGCCATTTTACCAGCCGCTTCCAGCCGGGAAGGCCCGGCGTTGAGTACGCCGCCGACCAACTCGTCCGCCCATTCGGTGGTGGT
>JAXMIV010000123.1:0-3382 GCA_034377045.1 Prosthecobacter sp.
AAGAAACCCGGCGAAAAGGGGCGCTGGCCTGAGGAAAAACTGCAAGCCTGGCAGGCGGCGCACAATCGTCTGCCGACGGACGCCGAACGGCAGGCGCAGCAGGGCGCCTGGATGCTGCGTTCCACCGACGGCGGCGTGACCTGGTCGCCGCGTTACCCAACGCCAGTCTTCGCGCCGCACGGTCCCATTCAACTTGTCGATGGACGCCTCCTTTATGCGGGCAAGGAACTGTTCCAGAAAACGACACGCATGGGCGTTGCCGAATCCAAAGACGATGGCCTGACCTGGCAGTGGCTCGCGGCCTTTCCGACGCGGCCAGGGGACAAGGAGGGTTATTACGCCGAACCGCACCTGGCGCAGGCCGGGGATGGACGGATCGTTGTTCACCTGCGGAATGAGAACACCGCCAATTTTCGCGAGACACTGCAATGCGAATCTCGTGACGGTGGCAAAACGTGGTCAGAACTTCGGCCCATCACCTGGGGCATGCCGGCGCACCTGCTGAAGCTGCGCAACGGCGGCCTGCTCACCACCTACGGTCATCGACGGAAGCCGTTCGGCGTGCAGGCGCGCCTCAGCCGCGATCATGGTGAAACCTGGAGCGAGCCGATGGTCGTTTGCGATGACGCGGCGAATACAGATCACGGCTACCCGAGTACCGTTGAGCTTGCCGACGGGACGCTGCTTACGGTTTGGTATGAAGTTCCCAAAGACAAGCCCCACGCCGTGCTTCGGCAGGCCCGATGGAAGGTGACAGGTTAACCCGTGACCCCGAATGAAGTCTCAAGCCCAGCAGAAGTTCTTGCTTCGAATCGTCGTTTAAGCTGAGCTTCGTTTTGTTCGTAAACTCTTGCCTTCGGATTGAAGGGCTGTGCCGCGTTCAATTCCTTTCCCCATTCCCATGACCTATTTCAGCACGGTCGATTACATTCTCTTTGGCGGCTATTTGATCGCCTCGGTACTGGTCGGTGTATTGTTCGTGAAGGAGCAGCGCACGGTGAAGGATTACTTCCTTGCCGGTCGCAGCATCGGCTCGGTGGTGGTGGGGCTTTCGGTCATCGCGGCGATGTTTTCCGGAGTCTCGTATCTGGCGACGCCGGCGGAGATCTACAAGAATGGCTTCGCCTTCGCGTGGGGCCTCTTCAGCTTTTTCATCATCACGCCCTTTGTGACGTTGGTGATGCTGCCGCTGTTTTATCAGTCGCGCTTTTTCACGGCCTATCAATATTTGGAGGATCGATTCGCCCGGCAGGTTCGCGTGCTGGCCTCCACGCTTTTTATTCTGCGCGTGCTTTTCTGGCTGGCCGCCGCCACCTATGCGCCAGCGCTGGCGTTGCAGCAGGCGACTGGCATGTCCCTGGAGTTTACCATTCTGTGCACGGGGCTGCTGACTACCTTTTACACCACGCTGGGGGGCATGAAGGCCGTGATTTGGACGGACATGCTGCAGCTTGCAGTGCTTTTTGGCGGGCAGCTCATGATTGCGATGGTGGCCTTGGGCAAGGTGCCGGGCGGCGCTGAGGGCGTCTACCAAATCGCTCTCGAGAAGGGCCGGTTTGACCTGAGCTTCAGCCTGGATCCGACAGCACGGATGACCTTTTGGACGGTTGTCATTGCCGCGCCTTTTCTAAATCTAATTCAGTTGGGCACGGACCAGGTCGCCGTTCAGCGCTACCTCACCGCGAGATCCCTGCGCGAAGCCAAGCGCGGCCTGTGGATCAAGCTATGGTTGTTCTTCCCGGTGGGCAGCCTGTTCCTGATCACCGGCTTGATTCTTTGGGCCTTTTATCAATTTCAGCCGGACCCCCTCGCCGGGGGTCTCATCACCAAGGCTGACCAGATTCTGCCTTACTTTGTGGTGCATGAGCTGCCCAAGGGATTTGCCGGCATTCTCATTGCCGCCATCTACGCGGCCAGCATGTCCACGGTATCAGCAGGCCTCAATTCCCTGTCGTCGTGTACCCTCATGGATCTGGGCCGGGGCGCCATTTCCGGAACGGCGGCGCAGGAGGAAACACAACTGCGCAAAGCCCGGTGGATCACCATCAGCTATGGCATCCTGGTCACCGCGCTGGCTTTTGTCATCGGCGGGATGAAACAGTCGCTAGTCGAGTCGGTGAACGAAATCATCGGCATCGTCGGGGGTCCTATCTTGGGGCTATTCTTGCTGGGCATGCTGGTGCCGCGCACCAACACCCTGGGGGCCATGGCCGGTGTGTTGACCGGCTTCCTGAGTTTGGGAACGCTGTATGCCTCGGGCTCCAACATTTCCTTCATGTGGTACGCCCTGATCGGCAGTATCATCACCATGAGCGTTGGCTTCCTCGTGAGCCTCTTCCAGCCACCGCCTGCCGATGCAAATCTAGACGGCCTGGTCTGGCAGCGTCGCCCGAAAGTGGAATAACTAAAAGTGAATCAAACAGGCAGGAATCCGATCGGCGCCGCGCCGCTGCTGAGGCTGTAGAAGTTTGTGATGTTTGGCAGCACCTGCGGCAACTGGCTCTTCGGTACGCCCAGCCAGAGAGCCAACTCAGCGAAGTAAGCATCGACGCTGACGGAGGGAATCAGGCGACCGCGGCCGGTGTCAAGGTCACCGATGCCTGATTGCTGCGGGTGCTCCAGATCCGTGGGGTAATGCCCAAAAATGCGTTGTCCATTCACGGCGCCACCGACGACAAACATGTTGCCGCCCCAAGCATGGTCGGAACCGCGGCCATTGGAGCTGAGGGTGCGGCCAAAGTCGCTGGCCAGGAAAACCGTGACCTGGTTTTGCATGCCCAGTTGTTCAAGGGCAGTGTAGAAGGCGCTCACCGCCTGACTGACCACGGGCAACATCTCGGCCGTATTCGTCAGCACCTCATCATGATGATCCCAGCCGCCGAAGTTGAGGAAGAAGGTCTGCCGTTTCATGCCCAGGGCGTCGCGTCCGGCGACGGTCTTGGCCACCATGCGCAACTGTTGTCCCAGGGTTGAGGCCGGAAAACTCGGGCCGTTGGGAACATCGTTGGCAGTCGCGCTGGAAAAAAGGTCATAAGCATCCAGCGCCTTGCGTTCACTGCGGCCGAAGCTCTGCATGAGCAGATTGCCATATTCTTGCGCGAGCATTCCATCCACTGCCGCGCTGCGTACCTGCTCCAGGCCGAAGGTGAAGGCGTACTCCTTTTCGTAGCTGTTCAGGGCGGTGGCGCCGTCCTGGGTGATGGCGTATTCAAAGACGCTGTTGCCGGTCTGAAAGACATTGCTGCCCGCGAGGGAGACATTCATGCTCACCCCTTGATTGCTGTTCAGGTCATGCAGCAAGTCCGCCATGCGCCCACCCCAGCCAATGCCACTGCGCGAGTGGGGAATGGAGGTCTGCCACTGTTCGAGTTGGTCGCCTGTG
>JAXMIV010000124.1:0-10760 GCA_034377045.1 Prosthecobacter sp.
TGCTGGCATTGGCGTAATCGAATGTTATGCCGCGCAGCCAGAGCAGATTGCCTAGCAGGTCAAAGCCGAAGAGGTCGTTGGAGGAGAACAGGGCAAAGACATGGTCGCCATCGCTGCACGGAGTCGGCGCGGCGACGCTTGTTTTAGGGTGGGACATGGTGCGCCCCGTGGCCTTCATCACGCGTTGCCAGCGTTGTTTGCCATCGGCGGCGTTGAAGCAAAAGACGTGCAGATTCGCCTGATCGGGTCCGCTGGCACAGGTGACGAACACGTTGTCGCCCACCACGATGGGGCTGCTGAGGCCACGGCCCGGCAGATCGGTGCTCCAGGCCACCGCCAGTTGCGGGCCGGGCGGCGGGTTTTCGGTGGAAACACTGGAGGCGTTCGGGCCGCGGAATTGCAGCCAGGAGGCGGCGGGGGACGATGAGGGATGAGTGATGAGCGATGCGAAAACCGCGAGGCCGACGAATGTGAAGGGCTTCATGAGGGAATAAATGAACTGAAGGAATGGCTGCCTCATTTGGCGGCGATGAGGGCGGTGCCGGTGGCGTCGCAGACGCGAAGTTGGAACTGCCACTCCACGGTCCAGTTCTCCGTTTGCTCATTCTGGCAGCACTTCACCAGGATGATGTTTTTGCCCTTCTTGAGATGCACGGGGAGCTTGTATTGATCGAGCTTGGCGCCGCGATGATACTCGTCACGGCCGAAGACGAATTCGCCATTCAGCCAGATTTTCCAGCCGTTCTTGCAACCGAGGCGGAGTTCGGCATCGCGTGCCTCCGTGGAATCAAACTCGGTGCAGGCATAACCCGTGACCTCCTTGAGCATGGTGAAGGGCTTGTTGAAGTCCACCATGCCATACTCATCTTTGCTGGTGAAGGGCACCCACTTCGCTGTCTCGTTCTTGCCGGGATAGGTGGCGGTCAGATTGATTTCCTTCTCCGGCGGGAAGACGGTGTCGAAGCCCTTGCGCTCAATGTTGGTGAAGGGCGCGATGAGGTGCCATTGCATCAGGAAGCCGAAATGGCGCGGCAGATCGACGGGGTTGTTGAGGTCCTTGAGCTTCTTCGCCAGTGCCTTGATCTGATCTTCATCGCGGGCGCTGTTCATCGCCTTTTGGTAGGCGCCAAGCGCCGCGTCCTTGTCGTTCTTGGCGAGCAGATCATCGCCCTGCTCCAGCAGCTTGCTGACGGGATGACGACGAAGGTCGGCGCTCGGGTCATTGAGCAAGGTCAGGGTCATTTTTTCCGTGTCTTTCGGCGCGGCGGCCTGGATGAGGTCAAAGGCGACGACGCGCGCATTGGGGCTGTTTTTCGTGTCCTGCAAAAACTCGCGAAGGGCAGCCACCGGTGTGGTCTTCGTCGCCAACGCCCGGTCGGCAATGGCGCTGACTGCGGCGCGCAGCCAGTTTTCCGCCAGCGGATTGGCCCCATTCATCCCCACCAGCACCTGCGGCAGCGCCGCCACATCCGCCTGCGCGATCGTCTGCCAGGCAGCCGTGGCCGCCTCATTGCCCTTCCCCTCCCGATCCACCGAGCGAATTTGCGTGAGGGCGGTCTGGAGATCGGCGCCGTAAGAGTGAACGGCAAACAGAAAGGCGAGGCAGAGTGAAAGGAATTTCATCATGGTAAGAAGGGCGGGAAAATACGTGGCGGGCAAGGGTGAAGCTTTCAGGGCGCGAAAGGGGAAGTCGCGCCAGTAAGCCTCAACCGTGCTCCCGCAGCCACACGGCGCCTTCGCCTTTTTCGGCGGCGGTGATGAAGGGTTGCATGTCGGGGAGGGCGATGAGGGGATGCTTTTGAACGAGGTGGCGGTAGACGCGGGCGAACTGGCGGGCGCCTTCGTTGACGCAGGTGGCGGCGTCAGCGCCGTCAAAGGCGGCTTTGGCGCCGCCGAGCATGAAGGCGCGAAGGAGGTGGTCTTCGGTGCCGGGGGCCTGGGCTTTGCAGCGCTCGAGCCAAGCGCTGATGGGATGCTCCGGAACATGGATCGGCAGCAAAGGATTCTGTTGCAGGTAGGCGAGCACGGCGGCGGCGGCCTGCTCGCTGTCCGGGGTGAAGGGGTCGGCATGATAGGCATCCACCAAACGTTTGATCTCCTGGCGCAAGGGCGGGTCTTTGATGATTTGGTAGATGGCGCCGACGAAACCCTGCATGTCTTGTTCGCCCTGATCGCCGGTGTCGAGAGGGCGCAGGTGGCGAATGGTCAAGACGTGGCCTTCGACGACGGTGATGCCGATCCATTGCTTGATCTGGGCCTCTTGCTCCCCGCGCGCCGAGTTGCCGATGCGAGTGGCAGTGAGGGTGCGGATGACGATGGGCAGCGGTTCCTTCAGCCATAACGGGATCTCCTTGCCCACAGGCTCGGCGAACTGAATGTTTTTGTAGCGGCCTTGTTTGACCATGCTCTGCAGATCCGCGACGACGGTGTCCATTTCCTTCAGCAGCAGGCGGTGCTTGTCTTCGGCCTTCTCCGCCTTCACCGGCGAGGGGAACAGGAAGATATCGGCCCGGGCTCGGGCTTCGGTGTTCTCGTAGCGGACGAAGACACCGCCAGCGGTGTAGGTGAACTCGCCGGCGAGGCGGTAGTCCCCCAAGCGCTGGGGAAAGGTGAGGCCGGTGCCGGCGTGCTTCCAAGGTGATCCGTCGGCCGCGGGGGCCTTCCACTGACCGCCGGGTTCCACGCCGGCGGCGGGAAAAAGCATGATTTGCAGGAGGCAAATCAGGCCGAGGAGGGGGAAAACCGATTTCATGAGAGGATGTTGGCGGGCGGAGGCGGGGCTGCAAATGCGAAAACCAGGCGCCTTGGATCCATTACGCACCTGCAAAACCGCCAGGGATGGGTATTTTCCTGCTCTTGACTCGGTAGCGCCTGCCATCGAATTACTGCCTTTCAAAATTCCCGCCCCTTCCTGTCCACGATGCCCCGCCGAATTAGTTACCGCCTCGCCCTCCGTGAAGCCCTTGACGAAGAAATTGCCCGCGACCCCATGGTTGTGGTGATGGGGGAGGAAGTGGCGCAGTACAACGGCGCCTACAAAGTGACGGAAACGCTGTGGGAAAAGTGGGGCGACAAGCGCCTGGTGGATACGCCGATCAGCGAGGCGGGCTTCATCGGCATGGGGGTCGGCGCTTCGATGCTCGGCGTGCGGCCGGTGATGGAACTGATGTTCTGGAGCTTTTACACGGTCGCCTGGGACCAGATCGTCAACAATGCGGCGATGGTGCGGTACATGTCCGGAGGCAAGATCAACTGTCCGATTGTCATCCGCGGACCCGCCAACGGCGGCACGGGCGTGGGCGCCACCCACAGCCATACGCCGGAGAACATCCTGGCGAACTTCCCCGGCATGAAATGTGTGTGCCCGAGCAATGCCTATGACGCCAAAGGCCTGATGAAGGCCGCGATCCGCGACAACGATCCGGTGATGTTCATGGAGAGCACGAAGCTCTATGGCGAGGAGTGGGACGTGCCGGCCAACGACGAACTGCCCGGCGGCGAACTGATTGTCCCACTCGGCGTGGCCGATGTGAAACGCGAAGGCACGGACATCTCCCTCATTGCCCATGGCCGCGCGGTGCTCACCTGCCTGCAAGCGGCGGAAATCCTCGAAGCGGAGCACGGCATCTCCGCGGAGGTCGTGGACCTGCGCAGCATCCGCCCTCTGGACGAGGAAACGATTCTGCAATCGGTGGCGAAAACCCACCGGGCGATTTACGTGGAAGAGAACAAACCCTTCTGCGGCATCGGCGCCCAGATCGCCTACATGATTCAGGCCAAGATTTTCGACGAACTTGACGCTCCTGTTCTCCGCATCAACTCGCTCGATTCACCGGCCATCTACAGCCCGCCGCTGGAAGCCATGCAGCTTCCGACGCCGGAAGTCGTGGTCGACAAGGTCTTGAGCATTTGCTGAGACCTCCACCCCAGAACTGCTTATCTTTCCTTTCCATGCCCAAGATTATCGAAATGCCCAAACTCAGCGACACCATGACCGAGGGAACCCTCGCGAAATGGCTGGTCAAAGAGGGTGACACAGTGACCAACGGACAATCGCTCGCGGATGTCGAAACCGACAAGGCGACGATGGAGATGACGAGTTTCTTTGAAGGCACGGTGCATAAGATTCTGGTGAATGCGGGTGAGAAAGCCCCCTTGAATGCGCCCTTGGCCATCGTGCTCGAAGAAGGCGAAGAGGCTCCTGCCAATCTCGATGAAATCATCGCCAAGGCGAAAGCCGCGGCCGCCCCCGCGCCAAAGGCTGAGAAACCGGCGGCTGGAACGAGTGCAGTCAAGAAAAGCGCAGCGCCCGGCGTGCGTTTGCCAACGGCGCCTGCCCCTGTGCGGCGTGCCGCGACAGGCGATGGCGCACGGGTGAAAGCCAGCCCGCTGGCACGAAAGGTCGCCGACGAACGAGGCGTGGATTTGAGCCGTGTGACCGGGACAGGTCCCGGCGGGCGGATTGTGCGTGCCGATGTGGAAAGTGCCCCCGCGGGCGGTGGTGGTGGCGCCGCCCGTGTGGCTGCTGCACCGGCCATTCGGCCGGTGGTTGGGCCTGACGATGAGCGCGTGCCGGTGAGCAACATGCGCAACATCATCGCCGAGCGGTTGCTGGCCTCGAAGACGCAGATCCCGCATTTCTACCTGCAGATGGAGGTCGATGCCGGCCCGCTGATGGAATTTCGCACGCATCTCAACGCCACGTCGGAGAAGACGGGCGGCAACAAGTACACGATCAACGATTTCATCCTGAAGAGCGTGATCCGCGCGGCGCAGGCACAACCGGCGATCAACGCCGCCTGGGATGGCGACGCCATCGTGAAGTTCAAATCAGTCGGCCTAAGTGTCGCCATCGCCATTGAGGACGGATTGGTGACGCCAGTGATCAAGGGCGCGGAGAAAAAGACGCTGCTGGAAATCAGCCAGGCGGTGAAGGATCTGGCGGGCAAGGCGAAGAACAAAAAATTGTCTCCGGACGATTTCGCCGGCGGGACCATCACGGTATCCAGTCTGGGCGCCTACGGCATCGATCAGTTCGCGGCCATCATCAATCCACCGCAGGCGGCGATCGTGTCCATCGGCTCGATCCGCGCCGCGCCGGTGGTGAATGACAAGGGGCAGATCGTGGTGGGCCAGCGCATGTGGGTGGGACTCAGCGGCGATCATCGAGTCGTGGATGGCGCCGTGGCGGCGACCTTCCTCGCGGAGATGCGGAAGCTGCTGGAGAATCCGGCGCTGATGCTGGTGTAAAGAGCCTGGCGATTGGCAAAGCGACCGTCACGCGGAGGCGTAGCTCGCCATTCCGATGGCGAGACGCGTCTCAGTCGGCAAGAGCACCCTCTCGTCATCGGAATGACGAGCTACACCCCTGCCGCTGGAGAATCGAAGGCCGAATTCTATTCGGCGGCGACGACGCCGCTGTCGGCGATGAGCACTTCGCTGCTGGGCTTGCCGCTGGGGGTGCCGAGTTTCTCGATCGCCTTGACCACGTCCATGCCTTCGACCACTTCGCCGAAGAGGACGTGCTTGCCGTCGAGCCAGGGGGTCAGCACGGTGGTGATGAAGAATTGAGAACCATTGGTGCCGGGGCCGGCGTTGGCCATGGAGAGCAGGCCTGCCTTGGTGTGCTTGAGGGTGAAGTTTTCGTCGGCGAACTTGGCGCCGTAGATCGACTTGCCGCCGGTGCCGTTGCGGTTGGTGAAGTCACCGCCCTGCAGCATGAACTGGGGAATGATGCGGTGGAAGGGCGAGCCTTTGTAACCGAAGCCTTTCTCACCGGTACAAAGGGCGCGGAAGTTTTCGGCCGTCTTGGGGACGACGTCGTCAAAGAGTTCAAAAACGATGCGGCCAGCGGGCTTGCCGCCGATGGTCATGTCGAAAAAGGTGCGTGGTCGTGCCATAGTGAGATGCCATAGGCCCACGGTCCGGGCGGGTCAAGAAGGTTCAGGCTTTGTGTTTGCATTCGCGCCCGGCTGCTTCAGCGTTTCGGATGGACTTACTCGCAAGGCTCCTGGTTCCCGCCCTCATCGCCGTCGGCACGGCTTTCGCTCAACCTTCGACGCCCGCGGAAGCAGCTCCCAAGGATGACAAGGTGGCCGTCAAAGACAAACCGAAGGAGGAGGCCAAATCAAAGCCGGACGAAAAATCCAAGGCGAGTGACAAAGCGAAAGACGAAAAAAAGCCCAAGAAGTCGGAAACCAAACACAGCGTCACCATCGACGGCCAAAAGATCGAGTACACCGCCACCGCCGGCCTGATGCCGTTGAAGGACAAGGAGGGCAAGACCACCACGGCACAGATTTTCTACATCGCGTACACTAAGGACGTCGGCTCGGAGGCGGCCAAGCGGCCCCTGACCTTCGCGTTCAATGGCGGCCCCGGCTCTTCCTCCGTCTGGATGCACATGGGCCTGCTGGGCCCGAAGCGCGTGAAGCTTCAGGACGATGGCTTTGCCGTTCCTCCGCCCTATGAATTCATCGACAACGAATACTCGTTGCTGGATGAAACCGACTTGGTCTTCATTGATCCGGTGGGGACCGGATACAGCCGTTCCGAGAAGCCTGAGGATGGCAAGAAATTCTGGGGCGTCAAAGAAGACGCGGAGAGCGTGGCGGAGTTCATCCGGCTCTACGTCACTAAGAATACCCGCTGGTCCTCGCCGAAATTCTTGATCGGCGAAAGCTACGGTACGACGCGCGCCGCGGCCCTCAGCGGCGAACTGCAGCGCGCGCATCGCATGAACCTCAACGGCATCATGTTGGTAAGCACCGTGCTCAACTTCCAGACCATCCGCTTCGGCGAGGGCAACGATTTGCCCTATGTCCTCTTTCTGCCCACCTACACCGCCACCGCATGGTATCACAAGAAGCTGCCCGCGGATCTGCAGAAGCTCGCGCTCGATGATGTGCTCAAACAGGCCGAAGCTTTCGCCATCGGGGATTACAACCAGGCGTTGCTGCTGGGCACCTCGCTCGATTCCGCAAAGCGCGCCGCGATCGTGAAGCAAGCCGCGCGCCTCACCGGCCTAACCGAATCATTCGTTGAGCGCTCCAACCTGCGGGTCTCCATGTCCCGCTTTGGCGCGGAACTGCTGCGTGATCAAAACCTCAACATTGGCCGCTTTGACAGCCGCTTCACCAGCTACGTGCGCGATCCGCTGGCCAATAGCACCGAGCGCGATCCCAGCGCCGACGCCGTCGGCAGCGTCTTCGCCTCCACCTTCAATCAGTACGTCCGCGGCGAATTGAAATATCGGGAGGACCTGCCCTACCAGATCACCAGCAGCATCATCGGCGATTGGAACTGGGGTGAGAAAAATGGCTTCGTCAATGTGGCGAATACCCTCGCCGAGGCGCTCACCGCGAATCCCTTCATGAAGGTCCACGTCTCCTGCGGTTTCTACGATCTGGCGACGCCGTGGCTCGCTTCCCGTTACACCTTCAATCATCTCAACGCCAGCCCCGCCCTCGCCAAGAACATCACCATCGACGACTACACCGCCGGCCACATGATGTATCTCAACATTCCTGACCTGAAGAAACAGAAAGGTGATCTGGCGAAGTTTATCAAGACTTCGTGTCCGGAATAACAAGGCGCCGGAATGTTGATGCAGGCGTCAGGGCCTGCGGCCTTCGTCCACCTCGTGGAAGTCGAAGTAGGTTTGGATGTCGGTGCGATGGGCGAGACCGGCGGCGGCTTTCTGAGATTCGAGTTCATCGGAGGAGGGACCGTCGCGCCAGCCGCGTTTGCGGATGAAGCTGTTCCAAATCAGGACTTCTTCCTCGGAGCGTGAAATGCCGGTTTGATAGCACCAATTGAGAATCTCTTCGTCGCTGCCGCCGGCGAGGACGCGATCGCTCAAGGCCGCAAAGGTGACGCCCAGAAAACGGCAGCAGCGGCCGTCGAAGTGAGTCGGATCCTTCGCGCCACCGAGATAGGCCTGATAGTCAGGATGCAAGCGACCAGCGGCGTGGAGCCGGATCTTGTCGAGCATACGGGCGAAGTAGATCAGGCCCCTGGTGAGGTCATGCGGGCTGCGGGGCGAGGTATACTGGCTCATGGTCATGGTGGGAATGAATAATCCGCCAATTTTCAGGGGAAACACAGCCAATTTTACCCTGCCCGGCGATTGGCATACAACCGTCGTTATTTATGAAAACATCGACTCCCAACCAACAAGAGATCGCCCAGAAGGCTTATCAGATTTACGTCCGCAATGGATGCAGGCACGGCCACGCGCTGGATCATTGGCTGGAGGCTGAGGCGGAACTGCGAAAGCTAAATGTAGGCAGCGAAACGAAAGCCACCAAGGCCACCAACGGAACCAAGAAGCCGACGCCAACGGCCGGCAACGGCAAGCGCCGACCTGCGGTCAAGAAGACGCCCAAGGCGCCGAGATGATGCCTTGGCAAACGCGCTAGGGAATCGCCACACGGACCCGCACAAAGGTCTGGCTTTGACCGGGGGGGGCGTGGATGCGGACGAGAACGGCCTCCGTCAACCCGTCTCCGGTGGGCGTGACTGCCAGGGTTTCGGCATTGGCTCCTGCGGCTGCCCAACCGGCCAAGTCGGAACTGGTTTCAACCACGTAGTCAAGGCCGTTGGCGTTCAGGCGGCGGCGGTAGGAGACGGTGAGGTAGCGTTCTTGCGTGGATGAGTCGACGGCTGTGGCGGCTTGGGGGAGACTGGACGGGGCTTCCTGACCCGAAGCATTGAAGGCGTATTCGAGCAGAGCGCCAAGGCCGTTGTTGTCGCTGTCTGCGGTGACGTTGGCGATGCGAGTGACGGTCCAATTCTCCGTGCGGGTATTTGGAGGTACTGCCTGATCCTGGACTGTGATGGCGAAGGTGGTGGTGCCGTCTTGCAGACCGCTCACGTCCCAGTGCCAATCGGCAAAGCCATCGCTGGTGGCCGCCACGATGCCGTCGACACTCAACGTGGAGATGCCGCTGGTTTGATCCGCGCCTGTTCCACTTAACGCGAGCGAGTCCGCGACAATGACGCCGCCGGTCGCCGGTGTGATGCTCAGGCTCGGTGGGGTGGCATCTTGAGTCGAGCGTACCGGTAGAGACCAAGCTCCGGTGATCCCGTCGACGCGCGCACGCGCACGGTAATGATAGGTCTGACCATCGGTTAGTCCGGTGAAGACATGCTCGGTACCCGAAATGAAACCGGTGGAGGCCGGCGCGCTGAAATCGACGGCCGTTGATTGCTGAATCTCATATTCATAGTTCGCGCCAAGAGACGCCCAAGAGATGGTGTTGGTGGCGCCCCCGGTGAACAGCGGCTCCGCATTCAAGGTAACGGCCGGCGCGGCGACCACATCGAAGGGATCCGAGAGGCCAAAAACCGTATTGTCCGAGGCCAGTTGCGCCAGGATGCGAATGGGGCCGCCAGGGAGGGCCAAAGTAAGGTCGCCCGACCAGGTGCCGTTGCTGAAGGGTCCGATCCCGGAGGGGCTTATGGGCAAACCAAACTCCGAGCGCCTGAAGCGCAAGTTTGGCAGTGAATAGGACATGGTGCCATAAGGCAAAGTACCGACCCATGTCAGAGGGTCGCCATAGTTACTGTCAGTGAGGTGACAGAGCGATCGAAGGGTGGAGGCGGGGGTGGCACGGGATTGGCCATAGGTGGTGTAGGAATTGTTGTTGAAGCTGATGTCCACCATCAGGTTGCTGGTGCCGTCATAGTCAAAGGGCGTGGTGAAGACAAACCAGTTCCAACCCGTGGAAGTCACGGTCTTGTTGGATTGATAGACGGTGGTCCACCCGGTGTTTTCCCAGTTCTGCTGACTGCCGGAAGAATAGACCGCCTTAGTGGTGTGCCTCATGCGGATGGTGAAATTGTTCAAGGTCTGCCCGGGCAGGGTCGCCACATCCAAGGCCAGTGAGGTAAGCGACCCGGCAGGCCCGACTTCAGAAGGCAGGTAGATGCTCTGCGTGCGCGCATCGTGAAAGTAGGTGGCGAAGGGGAATTCCCACAGAAGAGTGCCCGTGCCTGTCGTGGTTTCCGGGCCACCGCCGATGGTGGACAAGGCGGCGTTCCCCGAGAAGTTCGTGACCGGGTTGTCGTATTCATCATAGGCAGTCACGCGGGCGCTGAAGGGGCCGTCGGCGGAAACGACCGAAGGCATGGGCTCCCATTCAAAACGCTTCGGCGGGCCCACTGGAGCCACGGTGAAGGACCAGACCGCGCCAGCCCGCGTGGCCGCGCCCTTGCGAGCGACAATCCGCCAATAGTAAGTCGTACTTGGTGTTAGGCGGGGAAGAGCACGAACGGCAGTGACTGAGTTGCCAATAAACTCAGTCGCCGAAGGCGCCGCGTTGGTGCCGAAGTAGACGTCGAAACTGTCAGGGACACCACCGTCTGCCTCAGCCTGCCAGGCGAGGTCGGTTTCCGGATTTATGGAAGCCGCGCCATTCGCCGGACTTGGATTGCTGGGTAGGGCCGGTGTTTCGTCATCATTCACCGTGACGCTGGCAATGCCGGTCACAAAACCAGCCGCGGCGGCCGATACCTGCACAGTCCGCGGGCCATCAGCCACGGCCTCATCCTGGAAAGCCAGGTCAAACGAGACGCTGGATGCATTGGCTGGAATAATGACCTGCGAGGGAACGGTGAGCTCGTTGGTGTCAGCCGACATCAGGTCCACCGTCAACGCCGTCTCCACGGTGAACGCAAGGCTGACGCTGCCGCCATTTGGAACCACGCCGACGGTCTCCAGCACCGCTCCAGGCAGCGTAAGCGCGAAGACCCGCGAC
>JAXMIV010000125.1:0-2945 GCA_034377045.1 Prosthecobacter sp.
CGCCACCACCTTCGTCCGGCCCGAGGCCATCGCCTCACGCAAGATGTTCATGCCCCACCAGCCCGACCCGATCAACGCCGTGCGATACTTCCGACTCTCCGCGCCCAAAATCGGCAGGGCGGAAAGCGAGATGGAGGCAGCGGTGGCGGAGGTGAGAAAAGAGCGGCGGGTAGACATGGGGAAGAGGATCGTGCCAAGCATAAACGACACGATGTGCGCGAGTCAATCTCTCCACTTACTCAAACACCACGGTCTTGTTTCGATACACCAGCACGCGGTCGCGAACGTGCCACCAGAGGGCCTTGGCGAGCACGGTTTTTTCCAGGTCGCGGCCGAGGCGGACGAGATCAGGCACGGTATCCTCATGGCTGACGCGCATCACGTCCTGATGAATGATGGGCCCTTCATCCAAAGCGTCGGTGACATAGTGGCTCGTGGCGCCGATCAGCTTCACCCCGCGCTCGTGGGCCTGATGGTAGGGCTTGGCGCCGACAAAGGCGGGCAGGAAGCTGTGATGGATGTTGAGGATCTGATGCGGGAACTCGGCGATCATCGCCGGGCTGATGATCTGCATGTAGCGCGCCAGTACGACGGTATCAATCCGGTGCTCCTTCAGCAGGGCGATCTGGGCCTCCTCCTGCGCGGCTTTCGTTGCCGGCGTGATCGGGAAGTGATGGAAAGCGATGCCGAAGCGCTCCGCGGCGGAACGCAACGTGTCGTGATTGGAGATGATCAAAGGCACATCGACCGGCAGCTCCCCGGCCTCATAGCGGGCGAGCAGATCGTAAAGGCAGTGGTTTTCCTTGGTGACGAAAAGCGCCACGCGCTTCCGCTGACTGGCGAAGCGCAGGATCAGCTTCATCTCGTGGCGCCGGGCCATGGGTTGCAGCCGCGCGGCGATCTCTTCCCTTTCGAGGGTAAACTTTTCCAAACTCCACTCCAGGCGCATGAAGAAGGCGTCGTGGGCAGGATCAATGTGCTGCTGGAGATCGATGATGTTCCCCTGATGCGAGAAGATGAAGCCCGTCACGTCATGAACCAATCCGGGACGGTCCGGGCAGTGGATGAGGAGTGTGGCGGTGTCAGGCTCAAGCATCCAGGAAGTTACCTCGCTTGCGCCTTTCGTCAGCAGCTTTCCCTTTTATAATACCCACTTTCGCATGAGCTCCGCCCCCTCCTCTTCAGCCATCCCCCGCACTCTGATCATCATGGGTGTCAGCGGCAGCGGCAAGACCCTGATCGGCAAGATGGTCGCCGAAAAGCTGGGCGGAATCTTTGAGGATGCCGATGACTTTCATTCGGTGGCGAACAAGGCCAAGATGTCCGCTGGCACGCCGTTGACCGACGAAGACCGCTGGCCATGGTATGCGACCCTGCGGGCGCGGATTGAGGAGATGCGCGGGATCACACCCGTCTATGTGCTGGCCTGCTCCGCGCTGAAAGCCGTGTATCGGCAGCGCCTCCGCGATCATGACACGCCTGATCAAACCACCTTTGTCCTCCTGCACGGGCCTCGTGAGGTCATCTTTAAGCGCCTTGCCGCCCGCAAGGGCCACTACATGCCCGCCAGCCTGCTCGACAGCCAGATCGCCATCCTGGAGGAGACGCCGGACCTGCTCATGATATCCCTGGAGCAAACCCCCGAGGAAATCGTGGCGGACATCCTGGCAAGGTTCGGCTAGCGACAGATTAGGGCCTGCCGCACTGCCGCGCCAAAGATCCGCTTGGAGCGGATCAGGGTCTCGGCATCGGCCAGCCCTTCCCCCGGCGATTCCGAGGGGTGCTGCAGCTTGCAGGCCAGAAGAACCCACCCTAAAAGCCGCGGATCCATGTTTGGAAATCTCGCGGAGAGCGCCCGGATCATCACGCCGACATCCCAGGTGTTGCCCGCCGCCGTGGTCTCCGGCGGACTGGGTCTGAAGGCGCCGGCCAGGAGCGGTGTCTTGCGAAAGGAGGAGCGCGAAGGGCGTTGGATTCGGGTGATCATGAAAGGCATTCGGAGCCTGCGGGTCAATCGCGGGTACACTGATGCATCAATCAGGGGAAACCCTGAGCATGGCTGGCGCCAGCCGCGGATTCGCAGAAAAACTCTCGACATCCGCAAGGCGGCCTCTCAGAATCTCGTTTCCATCACGCAGCCCTGACTATCCCCAAAGGATGGAGGGGCGGCATTGAAACACACACCAGTCACCACGACCACCATGAAACTTACTCATATCCTTGCAGCTATTACCGCCATGGCCCTCTGCAGCATTGCTTTTGCGGCCGAGAAAAACTACAAGCCAGGCGGCTGCTGTGACAAAGCCATCAAGAAGGGCGAAAAGTGCGCGCATCCTTGCTGCGTTGAAGCAGAAGCCGCAAACAAGGTCTGCGAAAAGTGCAATCCGCCAAAGAAATAATGTCGGCCAGTCCCTAGAGGACCTGTCAATTCACGAACGGCCAGTGTCGCTCCGGCGCACTGGCCGTTTGCTTTTGGCATTTAACCTGCGGTCTACGTCCGAACCCCCGTGGGAAACCGAACACTTTATAATGCCTCGCGATTCAAACTTGTCGTCGCTGATGAAAATCAGGGTTTCCTGCCAGTTGATTTACGAAATTCCCGTCCCGCTCACCTTCCTGTTAAGCGTACGCGCTCAAAATACCGCCGGGCAGAAGGTGATTCACGAGCAGTTCTCCCTCTCCGCACGGATGCCGCACGCGCTTTTGGAATGCGGCGCCGCCGGCACCCGTTTTGATCGGATCGAGGCGGAGGTTCCCGGGGTGTACAGCATTCGTTACAAAGCGGAAGTTGAAGTCCGTACGGAGCGGTTGGCAGCGGAGCAATTGGGAACCGGAGGCCCGGAGACCTTTGGCCTTGATGTGCTGCCCTATCTCTATCCCAGCCGCTACTGCCAATCTGACCGGCTCGGCTGCCTAACGCTGGATCAATTTGGCGGACAACCCAC
>JAXMIV010000126.1:0-5004 GCA_034377045.1 Prosthecobacter sp.
GAGATCGCCGCACTTCACGCCGGCCAAAAGCTGCCGGGAGGTGTGCAGGACATCGAGCCCTGCATCATCTCCCCGGGCGGAGAATTCGAATGACGCCATCTGCCCGGGCTGGATCTCTGTCGTACCCTTTTCGGGTGATGACTTCTGTGCAAAGGCCGCGAAGGATGCGTCGTGCTTGCTGCCCCTCAGCGGATGCAATCGCAGAGGGAAACCAAGCCCAAGATGCACATCCACCGGCTCGGATAGCGCCGCGCCATTCATGCCGACGCCCAGCGTGATGATGATGGTTTCCACGGCTTCATCCGCCGGCAGCACTCCCATTTCAAAAGGCGTCCGAGGCAGTCCCTGATGCACAAGGGGTGCCGGTTTCTCCTCCGGTTCTGAAGGTGGAATCTCGACGGCTGGGGAAGGGGCAGGCGAAGCTGAACTAAAAGCCGCCTTCAGTCGCGCAAGCAGACCAGGATCAACCTTGGTCACATAGAGTGCTCCTCCAACGACGAGCCCGCCGATCACGAGTCCGAGGATCATGCCACCCCAACGTGAGGGAGGTCTGGAGCCTGGGTAAGCAGAAGGGCCGTCGCTCATAACAGGGGGACTGAAACTGCCGCCCTATTTCGCACAAAGTCAAGCCCGATCAAAGGGTGGGAAACGGGGTGGGGCACTGTGGAAAAGGCAAAAAAGGTGATTGGTTGAACACTGTTTAGCGGCTTGTTTTGGGTACGGCTGAGCGGTGGTTTGCGGCGTGGCTGCGCGAAGCACGGTAGCTGGCACGACGGTGGGTCATTCTGCATCGGATTTCTCCTGCTTAATGCGTGCATCATGGCAAGACCTCATCGCCACCCTGCCACAGGCCCCTATGAGTTCCCTTGGCCCTATCCGGACCTATTCCTTCACCACCCACGAGGTTAGCTGGTAAGGCGTCTCCTCGTTCCAAGCCTGCACCCAGACCGTAGCCGTAACCTGCTGCTCCTGGCCATCCAGCATCACCTTCAGGGTCATGGCATAATTCATCCCGGCGACCACCTGTTGCTGCACGGCAAGAATGCTCACCAACTTCAGTTGGCTGGCAGCCGTGCCCTTTTCCTTCGCCAACTCAGCCTGCTTCGCCTGGATGGCGAATTCGGCAGCCTTGATCACATCCGGACTGCCAACTTCCCCCTTGCTGAACCCTCCCGGCATCGGTGGATCTGACTCCTTGGCAGGACACGCCGCGAGCAACCAAACGCAGGCCGCGGAGCCCGCAATGATGCGCATCATGGAAAACGACATCCATGAAACTTCGCTTTTACCGGCAATGCGGAATGGGCTCATGCCCGATTGTGATCATATTTCCTTCCCACACGCAAAACAATAAGCATGCCGGCGTCTAAACGTGCGTGGTTAGACCACGCTTCGCCCTTCTCTTTGTCCGCCGCCCCCCAAGCCAAGTCCCCGGCCCGCTCGATTTCCCCCAATCCCAACGGGATTGCGTCGTCCAGCCCAGGGTTCGCAGAACCCTGGGAACCCCGCTGGATCCCTCGCCTCCACCTTCATCCAATGCCGTCATTGTCCGATACTCATTCGCCTTGCAGGTGCCCATAAAGTCTTTCAAGAGTGCTCCGATGCAGGAACCGAACTATGAGAACATTGCCCCCAGGTGTCCTCCGTAGCTTTAGCGAAGGACGGATGCGTCTCTGCGGCAAAAAAACCAACCATCCCAGACCCTCCTTTCCGCCCCTGGTTCCGAAAAAATGGGGATTTCCTGGGGATCTCAGATCCCCATCCCTAATCACTCACAATCAACGTCTTAACCCGGCATATCGAAGAATGGGGAGCAAAAACTTGTCGCCAAAAATCCCCATCCGCTTGATCCCTTAACTCGAGTCCCCCGTGCCCCCGCCGCGCGTCATCTTCCACGTCGATATGGACGCGTTTTTCGCCTCCATCGAGCAGCGGGACCACCCGGAGTACCGGGGCAAGCCGGTCATCGTCGGTTCGCCGCCGGATCGGCGGGGCGTCGTCTGCGCGGCAAGCTATGAGGCGCGCAAGTTCAAGGTCCGCTCCGCCATGCCGTCCCGCACCGCCGGGAAGCTCTGTCCCCAGGGCATTTTCGTGCGGCCGCGCATGGAGGTCTACCGGGCGGAATCCATCGAGATCATGAAGATCTTCGAGAGCTTCAGCGACTGCATCGAGCGCGTTTCCGTGGATGAAGCCTACCTCGATTTGAGCCCCCGCTTCGAAGCCATCGCCGACCCCGACGCCGCTCTCGAGGCCGCCGTGCCGATTGGCCGCGAAATCAAGCGCCGCATCGTCACCGAACGCGGCCTCAGTGCCAGCGTCGGCATCGCCGGCAACAAATTCCTGGCGAAGCTGGGCAGCGACCATCAGCACCCCGACGGCCTCACCGACATCGCTGGGAAGCACCCCCTGGAGTTCCTCCGGCCCATGTCCATCCGCTCCATCCATGGCGTCGGCCCCGTGACCGCGCAGGGGCTGGAGGAGCGCGGCGTTATGACGATCGAGGATCTGCGCTCGGCGGCGATCGACTTGGAGTCCGTGGTGGGATCGTGGGCCGTCAAGCTCAGGGAGCGCGCCTTCGGCCGCGACGACCGCCCCGTGGACCCGAGCGAGGAACGCAAAAGCATCAGCGCCGAGAACACCTTTCTCAACGACACCGATGATCGCCCCACCCTGCGCCGCGCCCTCAAGGAAATGGCCGCCGATGTCGCCGAAACTTTGGGCAAGACCGGCGTCGGCGCGCTGACTGTCCAGGTCAAAGTCCGCTACAGCGATTTCTCCACCTTCACCCGCCAACTTCGCCTGGAGGAACCCGTGATCACGGCGGAGGAAATCTACCGTCTATCATGCTTTTTGTTAGCCCGCCACCGCCTCGTGACTCAGCCCTTGCGCCTGATCGGCATCGGCGTCTCCACCCTCGTGCCGCCCGAAGCGCCCCAGTTGCGCCTGCCGATTTGATTCGGGCAACAACCCACCCTGAACCGCGTTAGCCACTCATGTCTTTAAGACCCATTTTCTTCCTCCTCCTCGCGACCACGCTCTGCCGCGCTCAAGAAGCGCCCAAGGCGGTGGCGGTCGTGCCAGTGGCCCTGCAACCCGCCTCCGTGCAGATGGTGCCGGGCGCGCCCGTGGCGGAGACCGGTGCCTTCAGCATCGTGGTTCTGCCGGATACTCAGTTCTACGCCCAATTGTATCCGGACATCTTCCACAAGCAGACGCAGTGGATTGCGGACACTGTCAGCAAGTACAACACCCGGCTAGTCATCCAGGTCGGCGATGTTACCCAGACCGCGGTCGATGCGGAATGGAGGGTGGCACGCGACGCCTTTAAGAAACTCGAGGGCAAGGTGCCCTATGCCTGCGCACCGGGAAATCACGACTATGGCGGCAGGTTGCAGATCTTGTCACGGCGTTCTCCCTTCGGTGCTTGGCTGCCACTCGCCTCGTTCCAGAAAATGTCGACCTTCGGCGGAGTTTATGACAAGGAGCCGGAAGAGTCCGACAATCAATGGCATCAGTTCGAAGCCGGCGGCCACCAATGGCTGGTCATCGGCGTGGAGTTTGCGCCGCGGGCGGATGTCCTGCGCTGGACCAATGACGTCATCGGTGCGCATCCTGGACATTCGGTCATCATCTTCACGCACGCCTACCTGGACCCCAAGACCAACCAGCGCATCCACCTTTCCTCCAGCATCCAACCCCGCAAGGGCGAAATACCGTCCGTGCCGGAAGAAAATCCGGACATCACTCATGGCGAGGATCTCTGGCAACGGGTCGCCTCCAAGCATCCGAATGTCGTCATGGTGCTCAGCGGTCACGCCAGCTACAGCAATCATCGCACCAGCCCGGGCGCGTCAGGCCAGGCCGTGCAGGAGATGGTGGTGGATTACCAGAAGGACATCAACGGCGGCAACGGCTGGCTGCGCCTCCTGCAAGTATTGCTGGATGGCAAAACCGTTCGCTGCCAGGATTACTCCCCCTGGATCGATCAAAAATGCACCATGCCGGACCGCACCTTTGATTTCGAATTCGCCACGCCGGCCGCCAAGTAACGCTTTCAGTTAGACCTGCAGGAGAATGCCAAGTTCGCAGACTTGGCGCGGCGGCAGGTCGAAATAGCCGGTGGCCGGGCGCGAGAGCCGGCTGAGCAGCACGAACAGCTTCTTCCGCCAACGCGCCATCTTTCCAGGCCCGTTGGTCAACAGGACCTCGCGGCTCTGGTAGAAGGTGATGCCCTGGCGCTTGAGTTTCGTCTTCGATCTCAACGCCTCGCACAGGTCATCGAAGACCTCCGGAGATTCCGAGAAGCCGTAGTGCAGCACGACACGGAAGAACTCATCATGATACTCACTGATCTCATAGCGCTCCGATTCCGGAATGCGCGGCACGTCGGCAAAGCGCACCGTCAGCAGCACCACCTGCTTGTGCAGCGCCTTGTTATGCTTCAAGTGATGCAGCAGTGCCAGCGGCAATCCCTCGGCCGAAGCCGACATGAACACCGCCGTGCCCGGCACGCGAATGATGCGGTCGCGTTTGATCTCATCGACCAGATGCTCCACCGGCAGGCGCCCGCGCTGCATCGCCTCAAAGAGGATCGCGCGGCCATCCGTCCACGTCTTCATCATGGTCCAGATGACGGCGGCAACTGCCAGCGGGAACCACGCGCCGTCCAGAAACTTCACCAGACTGCCGGCCACATAACCGGATTCGATGATAAGAAAAACCACGACCGGCAGTGCCGCCTTCCACAGCGCCCAGCCCCAAATCTTCCAGGCGACAAAGCCAAACATAATGCTGGTCATGAGCATCCCTACCGAAACGGAGAGACCGTAGGCCGAGGCCAGGTTGCTGGAGCTCTTGAAGGTCACCACCAGCGCCAAGCAGGCGGCCATGAGGATGAAGTTCACCTGCGGCATGTAGATCTGGCCCCGGATGTCCGGATTCGTATGCACGATTCTAAGCCGCGGCAGATAACCCAGTTGCACCGCCTGCTGGGTCAGCGAGTAG
>JAXMIV010000127.1:0-3710 GCA_034377045.1 Prosthecobacter sp.
ATCAACATCGCGCGAAAGGTTTGGTTAGGTCGTTGGATGAGTGTGGCGTCAGCCCGCCCGTCTGCCTTGGGAGGGTCGCGCAGAGGTAAAGTGAGGACTCGGAGAGGCGGGCGGCTCTGCGTGGGCATCCTCGACCTGGTGCAAGCTTCAAGGCGCAGAACACACCCGCCCCACAGTGCGAGGCGTTGCGGTTGCGTTTCCAGCGGATCGAAAAATTCCTTTGCCATCACCGCCCTGGCGTCATCAATAACGCCGGCCCTGAGCATCGAGCCAGGTCACAATGGCGCGCAGCGTCTGTTTTTTGGTCGGCGGCGCCGTCAGGTTGTGATAACCCTCGGGGAGGAAAACGACTTGCTTGGGTTTGCCGTGCAGCTCGTCGTGCATGAAGGTCACGTACTCGTCCTGCAAGCGCCCTTTCAGAGTGACAATGGCATCCTTTTCACCCCCAATGGCGAGCACCGGCAGAGTCAGATCAGAAGCACTCAGACGCGCCTGGTGACCCAACTCCGCGGCGACGAGAAAGAAGTGGCCTTTGTAGCCCTTCCGCACCCGATCCTCGGACCATTCCCAGACGCAGTTCCTTTGGATATCGCCCGGCGGGTAGATCTTGTCGAACGGATCCAGACGCAGATGCGCCACCCGATGCCAGCCCGTCAGAACGTTGAGGAAGCCGCGCAAAAACGGATGTTTCTTTTCAATCATAAGCGGCAAGGCGGGCGATTGCACGATGAGGCCGCTGGGCACATCGCGGCCGCTTTGCAGGGCCTCCTTCGTCGCATCGATGCCAATCAGGCTTCCCAGGCTGTGCGTGTGGTAAAAGTACGGCACGCCCGGGTGCCGCGTCCGCACATAGGCGGTGAAGAGCTGCAAATCCTCCACCCAGTCATGCCAGTGCTCCGGCGCACAGCCACGGCGCTTCACCACTGGATCGTAGATGCCCGTGCGTCTTTCCGGCGAATACACCGCATAGCCGTGCCGCACCAGTTCCTCGGCCAGGTCGGCATAGTCCCGCGACACCGTGTCCAGGCCGTTCACCAAAATCACCACCGCGCGCGGATGCCTCGGCGGCGTCGCCGGCCAGGCGCAGTAAGGCAGTTCCGTCCCCTTCGCCGCCATGAAGTGACCGGAGATCCGATTGGGCGGCCGCTCATCCACCGGCTTCGGACACGGCGGATGATTGGCACAACTGGCCAAGAGCACCGCCAACGCTAAGAGCAAGACCAACGATCTCAGGTGACAGGGGAGGGGAGACAGGGGCATTCAGGTTTTTCTCGGGGGAGGGCGGAGACCTTGAATCAAAGCGGAACCGGCCACGGAAGGCAAGGGAAGTGAATCGCCGAATTGGCGAAGAAAGGGTCACGCCTGCATGAAATGCTCGCCCCAGGAATGTCTCCGAGGCCGGCGTGGCCTCCGTAGCCCGGCTTTCCCCTTGGTAGCTCCGAGAGCGGAAAACGGGAAGGGCGAAGGATGGCCAGAGGTGCAAGAAACTCGCAACAACCCCACGCATGCCCACCGCCTCCCTCAATCTTTGCGCCTTGGCGTCTTTGCGTGAGACCTGATCGGAGCATGGATTGGCGCGCAAAGCCGCAAAGCCGCCAATTCACTCCTCCGCCACAAGCCGGGCGCGAGCGCGACTGCCGCTGAACTCGCGCGGCAGCCCTTGGATGAAAGCGCGGCCATCCTTGGGGAAAATCAGACCTTTCCCGGGTTCGACAATGCCGTCTTCCTCCATCCGGGCTTGACCCAACGCACTCGAACAGACCGCCGTTCCATCTTCGGCCAAGGTCCAGGTGTAGAGCACCTCCGCTTCGCCGTCACCGCTAAATGAGAGGATTTCAGCTTTCATGTTAGGTGATGCGGCTCAGTCGTGGCGGAGAGCCTATATATTGTCGTCTTGGGGTAAGTTCAGCAAAACTCTTGCTTCCTGTGACATCACGACGTTGCCGCCGCGCCCACCGGCACCGCCAGAACCGCCGTCCGTCCGAATACTTCCAACCTTTGAGTCTCCATGTATAGTCACTTTTCCGCCAGCACCGCCGCTGCCAACGCTTCCGCCCTTCCCGGTTCTGGCTATTACAGAGATGGCCTCCCTAATGGTTACGTTTTCATGGGTCAGTTGCTTGAGACTCTGTTCGTGATTTTTTGCTATCTTCGCAGTTCGCAAAGAATTACGGAGACTTAGTGAGGCAACGATTAAACTGCCGACAGCCGCGCAGGCCGAAATTAATGGTGGGGTGATTTCCATACGGGAAGGATGTTATTTTGGCGGGTTGATTTAATCAGAAGGAAGGTTGTCGAGTAAAACTGTCTGTTGGCTTTAGGGGTAGTCGTGCCTTATACCGAAAAAGCGTCCCCGCTCCGATGCGCCCGACCCAGCGCCACCAAACTCTCCAAAATCTCCTGCACATCCCCAGGCTTCGCCCGTAAAAACTGCAGCGTCAATTCCTCAGCACTCACCGCCCGCCCTGCCGCATGCAGCGCCTGCTCCGTCGCCCGAATCCGTTCCGCCAGAGGTTTCGGCCACGCCACCTTGACGGCGGCAGTCTTGACCTTGCCCTTGGGACTTTTGCCAGCCGCCTTCTTGGCCGGAAGATCGAGCGTCGATTGCGTGGAGGTCGCTTGCCCCTGCGGATTCTGATACTCCTGCCGCAGCCAGTGAATGATCCCTTGTTTCTCCTCGGCGGTCCGTTGCGCGTTGAGGGCGACGAGGCGTTCCAGGATTTCCGCGTCAGTCAGGGTCGGGGGCCAGCCGTAAGCCGCAAAGACGGCGGCATCGAGGTCGTCGTGCAGTTGTTTGAGGATGGAGACGAGGCCTTTGTCGTGGATGTCCTTGTCCTTGGCGTTCAACGGTTGGCTGGCGCGGAGTTTCTCCAGGACGTTGTAGAGGCCCGTGAGGGTAAGGCCGTGCTGGGCCTGGACCCGTTTGCGGTGGGCATCGAGTTCTTCGGCGAGGGCGCGGATGCGGGCCTTTTGTGCTTCGTCACAGAGGGGGAATGGGAAGGGGTCGAAGCAGCGGGTCTTATTATAACGCGGGTCGTTGCCAACACCAAGGCGACCGCCAGCAGCAAGAGCAAATGTGACGTGGATTCGACTGCTGAGTACGCCAAGATGGAAGGCGTCCTGGAGAGCGATGGAGACGAGGCAATCATCTGGAAGTATTTCCTCGCCTAAAAAGGTGAAGACTCGATGCTTGGACGTTGCCAAGGTGACAATGTAGCGGGGAAGCCCGGCAAGCATTCGTCGGAGCTCCTTGTTAGGCTCTCCAAAAATCCACCAATTTACCCGGCGGACGGCGCGCTTATTCTGATCTCGTTCGGGTTTGACGTGAGTGAAGATGTGTTGATAAACGGCAGGGAATTTTTGCCGAACTTCTTCAGCGCTCATGCCGAATAGGTCTATTACCATCACGTCACGAGGCTCATCAGTGATATCTTTGCCATTTCGATAGTGGCGGATATGCTCTTCGATTCCTTGAATTGTTCCAAGGCCAAGTTCCTTAGCTTTATCAGTTGTAATGATGAATCCCGAGCCAAAAAGGCAAACCCCTCGGTTGGCTAAGCCATTATTTGACTGCAATTCTACTGTTCCAGCCACATTCGCCCCCACTGTGAGGTCCGTTGAAATCCTGCCGCGATGCGCGCGCAGGGTTACGTTTGCTGAACCGTCGTCATGCGATTCCTCTCCGATTACTTCGAGCAGTTCGCCTTCAT
>JAXMIV010000128.1:0-3400 GCA_034377045.1 Prosthecobacter sp.
GTGATCTTTGATTCATCCACGTAATTCTGCCGGATCGTCTCCATCGCCCGAGTCAGCAGTTCCATCTGCCGGTAAGCATCCTCCGGCGGTGGTTTGACGGCGGCAGGTTTCGGTGTCGGAGGGGCCACGGGTTTTTTGGTAACCGGTGGGGTATCCGCTGGGGCTGCCGGGCGGACCGCTGGCGCTGGTTTCGATGATTTCGGTCCGGCGGGCAGGGTTGGACCGGTTGGCGCGGCACCCGGTGCCGCAGCGTGGAGAGCCATGCTGGTGGCAAAAGTCAGACTGATGACCAAGACGCTGCGCATTCCGACACAATGTACCATTCCGGCGCGGTGCGACAGGGGAAAGATCAGGCCAAAATCCCCTTCGCCACCTGTCCGGGCTGGCCGTTCAGAATCGTTTCCGCGCGGCCGTTGCGTTTGTAGGTGAGGCTGTTCGCGTCGAGTCCAAAGAGGTGCATGACCGTGGCCAGGTAATCGTAGTGATGCACCACCTGATCCACTGCGGACAGGCCCCACTCGTCCGTGGCCCCATGCACGTGGCCGGACTTCACGCCGCCGCCCGCCATCCAAATGCTGAATCCGTCGGTGTTGTGGTCGCGCCCCGGCTTGGCATTGCCGCGGCCTTGAATCACCGGCAGGCGCCCCATCTCGCCACCCCAGAAGACCAGGGTGTCGTCCAGCATGCCTCGCGACTTCAGATCCTTCACCAGTGCCGCGCTCGGCTGGTCGCTGGCCCCGCAACGGGTGACCAGCGCCTCATTGATATTTTCGTGCATGTCCCAGGCGTAGTTCCAGATCTGCACAAACCGCACCCCGCGCTCCACCAGCCGCCGGGCAATGATGCAGGCCTCCGCCAGCCGCCGCGTACGTTCGTCGGTGGCCCCGTAGAGTTTCTTGGTCGCGTCCGTTTCCTTGCTGATGTCCAGCGCTTCGCTGGCCGCCGTTTGCATGCGAGCGGCGAGTTGATAGCTGGCGATCCGTGCCTGCAAATCGAACTCGCCCGGATGTTCCAGCAGGTGCCGGCCATTGATTTTTTCCAGCAGGGAAAGCTGCTTCTGCTGCGCTGCTCCCTTAAGATAGTCCGGCGGATCGAGATTCATGATACGCGGCTGCTGCTCACGCACATGCGTACCCTGGAAAACCGAGGGCAAAAGCCCACTCGCCCAGAAAGGCGATCCCGGCGGATTCTTGCCCACCACCAGGGCCACAAAGGCCGGCAGGTTTTGCGACTCGCTGCCGAGGCCATAGGTCAGCCAGCTCCCCAGCGCGGGCCGCCCGCCCAAGCCGCTGCCCGTATCCAGCGCCTTCATCCCTGCCACGTGGTTGCGAATGCCCGTCAGATTCATCGACCGGATCAAACAGATGTCATCCGCGACGCTGGCCGTGTGGGGGATCAACTCCGACAACTCCATCCCGCACTCGCCATGCTTGGTGAACTTGAACGGGCTGCCCATCACCGTGCGGGTGGCGCCGCCGGCATTGTCGAACTTGATCTCACCGCCCGGGAAAAGCTTGCCGTCGTACTTGTTCAACAGCGGCTTTGGATCAAACAAATCCATGTGGCTGGGGCCGCCGCCCATGAAGAGCGAGATCATCGCCTTCGCCCGCGGCTCATGGTGCGGTTTCTTCGGCAGGTTGTCGTAGTTTACCCGTTCGAGCAGCGGCTTCTCCGGTCCATTCGCCGCCAGGAGGCCATCCTCGCCCAAAAGCGACAAAAGCCCCAACCCGCCCAGATTGAAGGCGTTGGACCCGAGAAAATGACGGCGGGAAAGGCAATGAGACATGAAGGCGAGGCACGAAGTACGCGCGTGCGCCCCACCTTCTTCCATACGCAGGCCGAGGGCGATCAACGCTCCAACTTCGCGCGTTCCTGGCGGTAGGTGTCTCGCAGCCGCTTCAAGGACGCTGGCAGGTCAGGTTCATCCGTGGCAGGCATCGCCTCGCCTCTCTGCATACGCTGCAACTCCCGCTGGAGGAAGGGCATGTCATTGAGACGCGTCCCCTCCAGAGCGGCAGCGGCCTCCCGTTGCACGGCTTCCCGATATTGGGCATCCAGCGCGGTCAGCGGATCTTGAGGTGGCGGTGCGGTTTGCGCGGGTGGCGGTGGGATTGGAACCGGCATTTGAACCGGAACTGGCACGGATCGCGGCACGACCGGAGGAGGGGCCGGGGTTCTCTCCTGCGTCTCGGTCACCTCTTCCGAGTCTTCCGGGCTGTCGAACACGATCTTGTCCTTCAGCAGCACAAAAGCGACGATTACGGCAATCGTGCCTCCGAAAATGAGCAGGTGCAGGGAGATCCGCAGTGCCGAGGCGAGCAAGTCATCCAGCCGCAGGTACAAGCTGCGTGGCGGCGGTGGCTCATAGGTGGCCCGGGGAGGTGGTTGGCCGGGAAGAACCTTCGGCGGCGCCGAGACGGGCGGTCCGGCCGCCCTTGAACCGGGCCTCTGGACGGCTGGTCCCGGAGCCAACGCAGCAGGTGCTTTGGCCGTTCCGGCGGCGGCCTGCTTCTCCGCCCGCAGCGCCTCGGCCAGGGCCGCCCGTACCTCGTGCGGATGCGCAAAGCGCCGGCTCGGCTCGGGATCAATGCAGCGTGCAATCACGCGCGCAAAGCCGGCTGGCAGAGCGCGCGACACCTCACCGGCATCGTTCGGGAGTTGGCCGCAGAACATTTCATGAATCACCCGGCCCAGCGCCTGGATGTCGTCGTCAAAAGTCGCTCCTGTGTATCCGAGCCACGACAGCTCGCCTTCGGTCGTCTGACTCATGCCGATGCCCGTCAACTTCAACTGCCAGTCGCGCGTGACCAGGACCGTGTGGGAGGTGAGGGCGCCATGAATGACATGCTGATCATGCACCACCTGCAAGGTCTCGCAAAGCTGGCTGGCGAGTTGATAGGCGTGCTTGGGCGTGATCTGTTTGTCGCGAATCAGCGCATCCAGAAGATTGCCATCCACATGTTCGGTCACCAAATACAACGGGCCTGCGTGGCTGCGGCCAAAGTCAAAGACGCTGACAATCTTCGGATGCACCAGGCGGGCTCGCGTCCGCAGGCGATCCAGCAGCAAAGGCGCGAGTTCCGGGCTCGGCTCCGGCATCACGCGAATCATCACCTGCCGCTCCAAAGCCGGTTGCCGCGCCACGTAAATCGCGCTGTGAGTGCCGGCGAAGATGCACGACTCAATCTCGTACTGCGGCAGCCACGCTGCCAATTCCTCGACTGAAGGGAAAGCAGCGCCGGCATCGGGGGTCATGTCAGATTCAGGCAGCACGCTGCCATTCAGATAGTGGCACCCGGCGATTTTGCAAGGGCCGTAGCGGCAGCCACGCTCCTCATGGTTGATCCACGTAGAGAGAATACAACTTCACATCAGCGCTCTTGGGAAACACGGCCCGCAG
>JAXMIV010000129.1:0-3469 GCA_034377045.1 Prosthecobacter sp.
CCTCGGTGACGACGGTTTGCGCGGCATGGTCGCAGGCTGCCTGAAACGCGCGGAGTACGCCGTGCAGTCTCTGCGCGCGCATGGCATCGACGCGTGGCGGCACCGCAACTCCGTCACCGTGGTATTTCCACGCCCGCCCAAGTCGGTCATGGTCAAATGGACCATCGCCCCGAAAAAGGACATCGGCCATCTCATCGTCATGCCGCATGTGAGTATCGCCACCATTGACGAATTCATCGCCGACTTTGCCGCGGCCCTGGCCGCAGCGCCTCAATCCTGACGCTTATGAAACAGCTCACCGTCCTCGTGCCTAACAAAATAGGCGTCGCCGCTGAAATCAGCGCCTGCCTCGCCGAAAAGAGCATCAACATTGAGGAGATCGACATCGAAGGCATCGAAGACCGCGGCATCGTCGTCCTCCGCGTCGACCGCTATGACGACGCCCTCCGCGCCCTCAGCGAGCGCGGCTTCCGCGTCATCACTCAGGATGCCCTGCTCGTCCGGTTGGAAGACAAACCCGGCGCGCTCGCCGCCATCGCCATGCGCCTCAAAGAGGCCAACTTGGACCTGCGCTCCATGCACATCCTGCACCGTGACGCGGCAGGCACCATCGCCAGCCTCGTCGCCTCCGACAACGCCCGCGCCGCCGAAGTTTTGCGGGACGTTCTCGTGGGCGATCCGCCCCCCGAAAGCTGATTTTTGTGCCTCTCGCCGTGGAAGTGTTTTGACGCGCCGCACCTTTTTGCCTTACATGGGCGCCACGCCATGCAAGACGCCGAAGAACGCGATCTCACGAAAACCGAAGAATGGTTTCGCACCAAGCTGCACGATGCCATCAACTACGGAGTGGCCGCCATCACCGTCATTGCCGGCTGGCTGGTTTCCAATGACAACATCATCTCCATCCACCATGCGGAGGATGCTGAAAAACGCGAGGCCGCCGTCGTCCTCGGCATTCTCCTGCCGGTTTTGTGGGCGATTTGGTACTTCCTGCTGGTCAAACTGCACACCGAACTGCCCGGTCACCGCACCATCGTCCGCCGCCGCAATCTCCACCTGATCGCCTTCGCCGGCCTCATCGTCTTCGCCGTCATCTGGTGCGTCGTCGCCGACGTCATCACCGTCCCCGCCAACTTGGTTCCGAAGAAATAGCGGGAATCGTTTCGCCCAAACATCGACGGTGTTCACCCTTCTGGTTTGGCGCTGAAAAGGCTCATGGCGGGTAGGGGACCGCTGCGCTTGGACCCACTTGTCCGTGGGCGGAGGCGGCTCTCCCTCGCCCCTCTGAGGGGAGAGGGCCGGGGTGAGGGGTTGGTTGGTTGGGCGACAGCGTGGGGATTGTTAGACCCTGCGGCCATCCCTCCATAGGGCAGCCTCATTCCAAGCCGCCGCTTCACCCTAAGCCCTCCACGCCGGCACCGCCCGCGCCATCCGCCACATCATCCGGTCCAGCATCGCCCCCGTGTTTTTCCCCGGCGCCTCCGCTTCCTTAAAGCGGCTGTTGGCAAACGCCGCCCAGCACATCCCGCTCGCCGTCCGCACAACGATCGTCGAAGTGCCCGGCAGGCTGCCGTTATGCCACCAATTCGGCTGGCCATTGACACTCCATCCACAGGCATAACCAGGATTCGCGGAACTGCCCGTGGTCATCCCCTTGAGGGCGTCTGCTCCCAGAAGATCCGGCGTTGTCGCAAAACCGTCCACATGCGTCAGAAAGCGTACCAGATCTCCGGGAGTCGCCAGCCAGCCGCCGTGCGAATCCATGCGCCGCACATTCATCGTCGGACGGTAGGGGTCCTCGTCCCTCTGACCATAATAAACGACTTCGCCGCTCTGGCGCTCCGCCAGGCCATTTCCCGCAAGGCTCATAGCCGTAATCCCGCATTTCGAGAGAATCCGCTGCTGCACAAACTCAGCATAGGTTGCCCCCGTCACTGTTTCCAGTACCCGCCCCAGCACGCAGTAACCGAAATTGGAATACGCATACACTTTGCCCGGCGCATTTTGCAGCGGCAGTTCCCGTAGCGTCCACGCGATCAACTCCTCGTGACTCATCTCCGGATGCATGAACATCGGATCTCTCCCCTTGTTGCCCCAGCCGCCGCAGGTGTGCGTCAGCAAATGCTGAATCGTGATGTCCGCGACGCCCGTTTGCGCGGAACTCACCTGATAGGCAGGCAGCACCCCGCCCGCGCCAAACACCTTGTCCTCAAGCTTCAGTTTTCCCTCCTCAATGAGCGACCAAATCGCCGTCGACGTGATCGGCTTCGACACACTCGCAATGCGAAACCGATGCGCCGGCGTCACCTTCTCCCCCGCCGCCTTGTCAGCGAAGCCAAAGCCCGCGCTGTGAACCAAGTTCCCGGAATGCGCAAAGGCAATCGACAGCCCCGGAATCCCTCCCTGAGCCATCGTTTCAGTGGCGATTCCCGCGATGGCCTCCATCTCCACCGCCGCCAACCCCGTCGTCTCAGCCATGGCAGGTGCTAGGACACTGGACGAGACTGCCAGCGTGAGGCGTTGCAGACAGGCACGGCGGGTGAGGCGATTCATGGCCGAGAAAGCCTATCTGAAAAGATGACCATGAGGCAAGATGATTTGGATCGGGATAATTACCTCCTGAATCTGTGAATCCTTGGTGCGAAATTCTTCTGAATGCCCCAGGAGCTTTCCAAAAACCACTTGCTTTCACACCGGTTATTCCCCCCGGTACTCAGTGACCACCGCTGCCGTTCAACCAACGTCCACCATGCCCGTCTCACCGACGGCCCGAAGGCGGTCGTCCTCAGCCACATGGCCCGGCAACCCGCTCGCCATTCCCGCTGCCCATAGGTCCCATCCGTCCGATCAGTCTGACCTGTCCGACTCGTCCGACGTCACCCGTGATCCCAGCCGGAAGACCACAAAAATGGGGATTTGGGGATTCCTGGGGACTTTTTTGGGGACCTCAATCCCCAGCGCAATTCACTGAGTCTTAACGATTTAATTCACGAATCCCCAAATGGGGAGCTAAAATAAAATCCCCAAAGATCAGTCGCCCGCATCCCCGATTCACGAAAATCCCCTTCCTGCATTCCTCATTAAAGATTTCAGAACAAACTCCTGCCAGTTGCCGCTGCATCGCCGCTGCATACCCTTGTTCCCCCAACCATGCCGCCCCCTAAACGCCGTCACCCGCCACGCCCCAGCGCCCCGCCTGCGCCTCTGGAGCCGCTTGGCGCCATCGTTCGTGAATACGAGCAGTGGCGGCGCAGCCAGTCCGGCAAGCCGGGCCGCGGCGCATTGCGCGACTACTGGCTGCAGCGGGATCGCCAGCATGGCCAGCGTCCGGATTACGCCCTCTGGCGGCAAACTCAGTGCCCCGAATCGCCCCCCGAGCGGCGCCAAGAACCGATCGAACTCGCCGTGCGTGCCCTGCGCGCTCCGGAGCCGCTAGTCGGCTGGCCCGTACTCGCCCTCGTCCCCGGCC
>JAXMIV010000130.1:0-7257 GCA_034377045.1 Prosthecobacter sp.
CATCGAGCAAAATGGCGGCCTGCAGCGCAATGGCTCGCTGCCATCCATGATCGGCAACGGCATGATGCTGCAATTGGGCAATCAGCAGTTCTACAGTCAGCAGCCGATGATTTCGCCGGACGGTCGCGACCTGGTGATGACTTCGCCCCAACCCATGAACGGTCTGATCGTCACGCGGCGCATCACCGTGCTGGAGCGTGAAGGCGCGCTGCGGTATGTCGAGGAGTTCGCCAACACCACCGGTCGTGATCTGACCTTTGCCGTGGAGTTCCGGCACAGCTTCAACAATCAATCCAAAGGCCTTCTCAGCGACGCGGGGCGACCGCTCAAGGATGCCCTGCAAAGCGGCGAGTCCGGTGTGGTGGCGCTGGCGAGCCCTGAAGAGAAGGCACCGAGTGTGCTGCTGACCGTGTGCGCTCCCGGAGCACAGGCACTGCCCCGAATCAGCGCGCGCAACGGCTACCAATTTTCAATTTTCTACAACCTGACGGTCCCGGCAGGACAAAGCGCGACCCTCGTCCACGCCATCTCCCAGGCCAAGGTCGGGCCCGGCAGCAAACCCGAAGAGTTGGCGAAGGCGTTTCAGCCAATCGCCATGAACCGCCTAACCAAAGGTCTCCCAAAGAACCTGATCAAGGTGGCAGCCAATCTTTGGAGCCAGGGGCGAGGTTACGGGCTTGAAGATTGGTTCCCCGCCAAGTATTGGGGCATCGCTCCGGAGAGTTCGGACGTGCTGATCTTGGATGACCCTTCGCGGCTCAAGGGCCGCGCCTCCGTGGCGCCGGCAACATTGACCTCGGCGTTTGGCAAAGCGAACGTCGTGTGGGACAACGTTGCCGCCTTCGCGGGCCCGGGATTCACCCAAACGGAGCAAAGTTGGTTATGGCTGCGTGATGGCCAGCGCTGGAAGGGCACACTGGATACGCGCGGTTTGAAGTTTGTCCTGACGGCCGGTGCTGAATTGGAGTTGCCGCGGCTGAACCGGCTCGTACTGCGCCGTCCGGTGAAGGATGCGCCCGATGAGCCACCCGCCCATGCCCTGCTCGAAACGTGGTCGGGTGAAAGGGTGGCCTTTGAAACCGCCGGAGATCTCAATGTCGACACTCCCTGGGGAAAGCTGGCGGTGCCGTGGACGGACGTGCTGGCGCTTTCGCCCGCGGATCCTGATTCGCTGGGCGGGTTGCTGGATTTGCTGGACGGCACCCGGTTGCGCGTCTTGCCAGCGCCGGATCGCATCACCCTCAAGACCAAAAGCTTCGGCGCGCGGGAATTTGATTTCGCGCAACTGCGCCGGGCGATCACGCCCCTGGCGGCAAAGGCGCCGCCCGATGACAGCGAGCCGGCGAGCAGCTTCATCGACCTGGCTGGAGAGCAGCGGTTGGTCTGCCGGGTCACCAGCGCAGCGTTGCGCTTTCTGACTCGCTCGGGGCCCGTTGACCTTGCCCCGGCCACCATCCGCGAGATGCACGAATTCAGTGAAGACGAGCCCGCCACAGCAGCGGCGCCACGGCGCTTCCAGGCCGACCTCTGGGGTGGCGGCACCATCGTCGGCAGCGTCGAAAACTCAGCCTTGAAAATCGAAGGCCGCGGCTTTGCCTGGGACTTGCCAGTGCAGCACCTGACCCGCATCGTCAATCCAGTGCCGGTGGCGGACACTGCCCTGATGCGCCGCATGGGGGAGCTGATTCAAGCCCTGGGCGACCCGCAATGGAAGACGCGCGAACGCGCCACGATCGACCTGCGGGAACTGGGCACGCTGGCGAAAACCAGCCTCCAGGAGGCCCTGAAACAGTCCACCGACGCCGAAGTCACGCGCCGGATCGAAATGCTGCTTGCGGAGCTGGAGTGAGTTTCCAGGGGTCTTTCCCGCAACTTTCGCTTTTCGCCCCCGCACGACGTGCCATCCTGCGCGGACATGCCCGAAGCCGACCCCCAACCAGATCTCGAACGCAACCTCGGTCCCCAACCCCTGGAGGCCCTAATGACCACGTACGGGCTCGGCAACCACGAACTGGTCGCGGCTTCGACGGAACCCCTCACTCACAAGGCCGTGCAGCGCGCCCGCAAAGGCCGCCGCCTGACGGCCCACATGAAGGTCCGCATCGCCACCGCCCTAAATCGCGCCCTCACGGCCAAGGGCACACCGCCGGAGAGCGAGCTTTTTGCCCGCGATTTGTTCACGTATTAGGGGCTCCCGCCTTGCATTCCCCGGAGGCACGCGCTAGGTGCCCAAGTTTCTTTTTGATGAAAGCGATTCTGGCACTTGAAGACGGGCGATATTTTGAAGGTGAAGCCTTTGGCGCGGCAGGCACGCGCACGGGCGAGATTTGTTTCAACACCTCGATGACAGGCTATCAGGAGGTCCTGACGGACCCCTCCTACCGCGGCCAAATCGTGGCGATGACGTACCCGGAAATCGGCAATTACGGCATCAACTCCCAGGACAACGAGAGCCATGAGCCGCACGTGCGCGGATTTGTGATCGAGGAACTCAGCCCGGTCGCCAGCAACTGGCGTTCCAATCAGACCCTGGACGCATATCTGAAGGAGTGGAACATCCCGGGGATCCAGGGGATCGACACGCGGGCGCTGACCAAGCACCTGCGCACCCTCGGTGCCATGCGGGCGGTGATCACCAGTGAACTCGCCACCGTGGAAGAAGCGGTCCGCGCAGCCGCCGAGAGCCCCTCGATGGTCGGGGCCGATTATGTCAAGGAAGTCTCCACCAAGACGGCCTACACCTGGGACCCGAAGGATGACGAAAGCCGCGCTTGGGACATTCCCAGCCCCAGTCAAAATCGCGAAGGCGACTCCATGGGGGCCTTCCACGCACTCCCCAATGTCCGCCACCACATCGTGGCCTATGATTTCGGGCTGAAGCGAAACATCCTGCGCAGCCTTCGCCAGACCGGCTTCCGGGTTACCGTGGTGCCCGCCACCACCAGCGCCAAGGACGTGCTGGCCCGCAATCCCGACGGCGTGTTTCTTTCGAACGGTCCCGGTGATCCGGCGGCCCTGGATTACATCCACAAGGAGGTCAAGGCACTGATCGGGCAAACTCCGGTCTTCGGCATCTGCCTGGGCCACCAGGTGTTGGGCCACGCCTACGGTGGGCGCACCTTCAAGCTCAAGTTTGGCCATCGCGGCGGCAACCAACCGGTCAAGGACCTGCGTTCCGGCAGGATCTCCATCACCGCCCAGAACCACGGCTTCGCCATCGATCCCGCCAGCCTGCCGTCGAATGTCGAAGTCACACACATCAACCTGAACGATGGCACCGTGGAAGGCATGCGCCACCGCGACGCCCCCGTCTTCAGCGTCCAGTATCATCCTGAAGCAGCGCCCGGACCGAACGATGCAAAATACTTCTTCAAGGAATTCTCGCGGTTGATCGAAAGTGGCCGATAGACAACACGGCGGCGCGCCTGCGCATTGATCTCCCAGGATTCGCATCCATCATGGCGCATGCCTGATAGCCTGCGCCAAATCCTTGCCTCGGACTCCGCTCTCCCTGACATCACGGTTCGTGGGTGGGTGCGCACGAAGCGCGACTCAAAGGCCTGTTCCTTCATTGAAATCACCGACGGCTCCTGTTTCAAAGGACTGCAAATCGTGGTGGATGCGGCCCTGCACTGCGCGGCGGAGCTGCCGCGCATCCTGACGGGCGCATCGATCGAAGTGGATGGCGATCTGATCCCCTCCCCCGCCGCCGGCCAGACCTGGGAATTGCAGGCCAAAAACTTGCGGGTGCTGGGTGAAGCGGACGGCACGTATCCGCTGCAGAAAAAGGGGCACACGCCAGAGTTCCTGCGCACCATCGCGCATTTGCGTCCGCGCACCAATTTGTTCGGCAATGTCTTTCGTGTGCGCAGCCGCATGGCCTTCGCCGTGCATCGCTTTTTCCAGGAGCGCGGATTTTTTCACGTCCATACCCCGATCATCACCTCCAGCGATTGCGAAGGCGGGGGCGAGATGTTCCGGGTCACCACCCTTAAGCCTAACCAAAAGCCTGAAGAGGACTTCTTTGGCCGTCCAACGTTCCTCACGGTCAGCGGTCAGCTTCAGGGGGAAGCATTTGCCTGCGCCCTTGGCAACATTTACACCTTCGGCCCAACATTCCGCGCCGAGAACAGCAACACCACGCGGCATGCCGCGGAGTTTTGGATGATCGAACCGGAGATGGCCTTCTACGATCTCGCCGCGGACATGAGCCTGGCGGAGGAGAATGTGCGCTACCTCGTTCGCGCGATGCTGGAGGAGTGCGGTGAAGAACTGGAATTCTTCAACAAGTTCGTGGACAAGGAACTCACCGCGCGGCTGCGCCAGACCCTCGACAAGCCCTTCGAACGAATGACCTATACCGAGGCGGTGGAACTGCTGCTCAAATCAGGCCGCGCCTTTGAACATCCCGTGGCCTGGGGTGAAGCCTTGCAGACCGAACATGAGCGTTTCCTGGCGGAAGAACACGTTCGCGGTCCGTTGACGATCTACAATTATCCGAAGACCATCAAACCCTTCTACATGCGCCAGAACGAGGATGGCAAAACCGCGGCGGCGATGGATCTTCTGGTGCCTGGCATTGGCGAAATCATTGGCGGCAGCCAGCGGGAGGAACGCCTGGATGTTTTGCGCGAGACCATGCAACGGCAAGGCCTGAGCGAAGAAGATTACTCCTGGTATGTGGATCTGCGCCGCTTCGGCACCGTGCCGCACGCCGGCTACGGCATGGGTTTTGAGCGTCTCCTCATGTTTGTCACAGGCGTGAGCAATATCCGCGACGTCATTCCCTTTGCGCGTACCCCGGGGAATGCGGCGTATTGAAAAGGATATGACGGGAACACGCTGGCTGAAGACAGGATTGATGATCGTTGCTCTGGCGGCAGCTCTGCCCGTGTCCGCTCAAATCGGCATCAAACTCCAGCTCGTGCCGGAAGTCACCGCCATCAAACCCGGGCAGGCGTTTTATGTCGGCCTTTTGATTCAGCATGAGCCGGGCTACCACACCTATTGGAGGTTCCCGGGCATCGTCGGGGTGCCCACGACCGTCGCCTGGCAATTGCCACCGGGATTTCAGGCGGGAACGTTGGAATATCCGGAACCCGAGGCGACCAAGATGTTCCAAATCAAGGCCCAGGGATACGAGCGGGACGTGCTGCTGCAATGCCGCATCACGCCGCCGGCGGACCTCAAAACGGGTCAGCCGGTAAAACTGGCTGGCCAGGCCTCCTGGATGGCCTGCGCCCGATCCTGCCATCCCGGCACTTTGGGATTGAGCCTGGAATTGCCAGTGACTGAAGAAACGGCCTACGACTCGCGCTGGCGCCCCCTTTTTGAAAAAGAGCGCGCCGCCTATTGCCACCCTTCTGAAGCCTGGGCAGCCTCCGCCGTGGAAAACGCCATGACCGTCACCGTGAAACTCAAACCCCGTTCGGCCCATGCGCACGCCTTTGCCGATCAAGGAACAGCGCAAAAAGTCATCTTTTTCACCGAAGACGGCTGGATCAATTCCGACGAGCCCCAACAGGCCTCCCTGGCGCCAGACGGGACCCTGACCCTGGTGCTGCGCCGGTCGGACGTTTTCCTGGGAAAAGCACCTCCAACCAAGCTTCATGGAATCGTGCAGCGGCCGGACGGCTGGCTGGCGGGGGGAAAGCTGCGCAGCATGAGCCTTTCTCCGGACCTAATTCGGTAGCTTGCTGCACGTTTTCTTAGAGGGGGTTGAATTCCTCGACCTTCCCGCCTATTCTCCCTTCCCTATGAAAGGCATCCTTGTCCTGATCCTCGCGGCGGCAGTCGGATACGCGGCTTACGAGTACGTGTATCCACTCATCGCGGAGAAGATGAAGTTCGAAAAGCATCTGCCGAAAAAGCAGGAGGTGGTTGTCGCTCCCGCGCCGCCGGTCAAGCGTCAGGTCGTGGTGGAGCCGCCCAAGCCCGCCGTGGAACCACCAACGCCGAAGCCCATGGCTGAAGCGAAGCCCGCGCCCATGCCGGTCATCCCTGAGCCCAAGCCTGAACCGCCGAAGCCCAAGGACGGTGATTTTGTCGCGCCCGAGTTCCCCCCAATCGATGTCGTGGTGCAAAACTGGACCGCCATTCCGAAGAGCGCATTCCCGCGCGCCGTGAAGCTGAAAAAGGACCTCGACCTGAAAATGAAGATCGGCAATTCAACCGCCGCGACCCAGGTCAAAGCCGGCGGCCAGATTATCGCCATGGGCCAGGACGGCACGAGCATCCTCGTATCACCAACCGAAACCTCGCCAATGCGCGGCCGGGTGAGCATCGATGATACAGACATCAAGGAGATGCTGACCAACGTCTATGAGCGTTGGAAAGTAGCCCGCTTGGAAACCCTCCGCCGGGCTCATGAGTTCAAACTGGTCGCCGCTGAACGCGCGAAAAATGCGCCGCCCTCAGCCAAAGGCACGGCCGCCGCGGGCAATGACAAACCGGCCAAAGACGCTGACGGAACCTATCCGCTTCTCATCGCCAGCATGAAGTCCGGCCAGGTAACCGAAATCAAACCGGAGAGCATCAAGGAGTGGGGCGAGCCGCAGCTCACCGACGGCGTCTGGACCGTCATCGTGAAGTACGAAACACAAACGATGTTCGGCAAATTTGACACCGAAGCGCAGGCTCAAATCAAAAACGGCAGAGTCGACAAGTGGATTTACACCGGTTCCGGTGAGGTTGTGCCGTAGGTTCGCACAGGCCGTTTCTCAACGTGTACCCTCCAGTTGGCGGGCACATTTTCCTCGTTCTGTGGATCTGGCTCATTCACCTCCGCATACAGCCAGCACGACTCGCACACTCGATTCCTGAGTGTGAACGCGCCCATTGATGGCTTGGAAAGCCGCGAACTCATCGACTTCATTGTTGGTGAATTGGCCCGGGAGTTTCCGGATCGGGATCGCGCAGAGATTACCTTTCTCGTGGAAGAGCGGCGGGCAAAAATCGCCCGCCCCTGCAGCGGCGGCGCCCTATTTTTGGAAGTGCAAAAGCTGCTGCAACTGCGGGAAGATGATCCTGGAAAACCGGAATTGATTCAAGGACCGTGGCTCATCCGTGCCTTCTGAGGCGAAGGAATGTCCTTGCCGTCAATGAGGATCCTTCGAGGCAATTCGAGCTGCTGTTGCCGATGCAATCGAATCTTGCGTTCCACTCGTTTGCTGCAACTTCAGATCTTCAGCGAAATCCCCAATCGCGAAGGTTACCACATCCGTCTTTTCTGGGTCTTCACGCCAGACTGGAAGGAGC
>JAXMIV010000131.1:0-3695 GCA_034377045.1 Prosthecobacter sp.
GACAAAGAATCACCTTCGCACCCAGTCGCGCTGCCGCGAGGGCGCAGCAGACGCCGGCCATGCCACCACCCGCGACCAGGATGTCACATTCCAGAGTTTGTTCGCTCATACACTGACGCTTTGCCTCGCCGCTTTCATGCCGTGAATGACGCAGCGATAGTCGCTGATGATGTTGAAGAAGCGATAACCCATGGCGTGATAACCTTGCACCTGCTCGGGCGCGCAGGGAATGCCGGCGACTTTGCCGTGGCGCCGGCAGGCATCGGCGACGTTTTGCAGGATGGAGCGAACCTCTGGATCATCGGTCTTGCCAAATTTGCCGAGGCTGAGGGTCAGGTCCCCAGGCCCAACAAAAAGCACGTCCACGCCCGGCATGGCGGCGATGGCATCAATGTGCGGCACCACCTCGGGCTCCTCGATTTGCACGACGAGGAAATTCCCAGCATTCGCTGTCGCCAGGTACTCGGCCGCGGGTGTGCGCCCGAAATCCGACTCGGCGTGAATGCCATCGTAACCACGGCAGCCGAGCGGGGGGAACTTCATGGCGTTTACGACTTCACGCACCTCATCGGGATGCCTGACCCGTGGCAGCATGATGCCGCGCGCGCCTGCTTCGATCAAATAGAGGAGGTCGGTATAGTTCGAAGGCTTCACCCGAATGAGCGCATCCGCGCCGCCAAGCCGGCAGGCCTGGATCAATCCCAGTACCACCGATGGATCGAGACGCTTGTGCTCAAGGCAAATCCACACCGCATCGAATCCGGAGGAGGCGACCAGTTCGACCAGTTCCGGATCTTGGTAGCAGGATTTGGCGCAGACGACGGTCGCGCCCTGTTGGATTTTTTGCAGGACAAAGGAGGGTTGCATGAGGTTCAGGGAGTCTTGAGTCTCTTGATCAGGTAATTGGAAGTACGTTCGTGAACTTGAGCGGAGGTGGCGGGATAATCCAGCTCGCATTCGACGCCGACGCCGCGGAGTTTTTCCTGCAACTTCAATCCGTAGTTCGCCGTGTGCGTCGGGTCCTTCTGTTCCTGGCCGGGCGCGGGGGCTTCGTTGTAGAGCAGGTAGATCGGCGGGTCGTCAGCGGTGGCGTGTTCATAGGGCGAGTACTCCTTGATCCACGGCAGCAGTTGCTCGCGCGCGGCGAGAAAGGCGGCGAATTGGGTGTCGCGCGACGCGAGCTTCTTGGGGTCCATGAAACCGAAGGCATGACCGCCGTAGCTACTGTTAGGCGTCCATTCCACCAACTGTCGTGGATCGAGTGATGTTTGCGCGCCGGTCCCGGCGGCGCACCACAAGCGGGTGGATTCGCGCGCGATGGGATCGCTGCTCTTCGGGTCGGCGAGGTCATCGTGAAGGGCCAGCCATAAACTCGAACATCCACCGGCCGAACCGCCCGAGGTGGCGATGCGTGGCTTGTCGAGATTCCATTCGGTGGCCTTGCTGCGGACGAATTGCACCGCGCGGGCGGCATCGTGCAATGGCCACTCCACGGGCGGTTTGACACCGGCCAACTGCGCCTGCCATGAGTAACGATAATTGATGGAAACGATGGAGATGCCGGCTTTGAGGCACCGCATCATGCCGCCTAGACTGCCCTTGTCACCGGCGATCCAACCGCCGCCGTGGATGAAGATCAGCACGGGAGTGGGCTGCGCGGACTCGGCCTGGTAAAAGTCCAGGACCTGGCGCTCGTGGGGGCCGTAGGGGACGTTCGTGAGCGTAGGTTTGTACAGCGCCGCTCCACTGGTGCCAGGGTCCGCGCCTATGCCTGGAGGCAGGCCAGATGATTTGATATCCCGCGCCATCCATTGGCGAAAATCAAGGGGACGAGCCTGGGACTTGGAATCTTGTTTTGAGGCAGACCGGTAGGCGTCGAATTTTTGAAGCGGATGATCGATGCTAGCGAGTGAGATTTGACCGATATCATAGATGTTCTCGTTGGCGAGCCAATTGGCCTCGGGTCTGATTTCGATTTTATGTTTGGCTCCTCCCATCACGAGAGATTGGGTAAGGTTCAGCGATCCACCTTTGGCGACAACGACCGACAATTGGTTCACAGTTGTCCTTTTGGCATCCAAAGAACTGCGATCGGCGATGGCTATCTTGCTGAGGCTTCCGGCGGGGAGTGAAGCGCCGTCAAAGGCCACGTTCTCCATTTGCAAAATGCAACGGTCCCACCCCTCGTATAAGAAGCCATGGCCCGGAGTTGCCACCCACTTGGCATTGCTGAAAAGCGTCAGCAATTGCAGCGGCGCGACATTGCCGTGGGCTTGAATGTAACTGTTTCGCAAGATGTGCTTGCCGCCATAATAATAGACGTCGATTCCGTGGATGTTTTTGGTGAAGAGACGGTTGATCTCATCGGTCCCACAGTTGGCAATTCCCGTGGCACAGCCGTCCACTTCAAAGCCGTCAATTTTCAACTCGCAGTCGGCATGGGAGCTTAGCCCGTCATCGCAGCATTCGATGGCCTTGATGTTTTGAAATAGGATATCACGAACCTTATGATTGATTTCATTGGGCGCAGACCCGGTCGTGATGCCAAAGCCATCATTGATCACATGGGTGGTGGCCAGGTTTTTGATGACGATATGCCTTACGTCCCCATAGATTTGCACGGCGCTGACTCGCGTGGGAATGCGAATGTTGTAGCTCGCCAAGGTCTTCTTGGGATCAATCTTTAGAAAGTAGGCATGTTCATCATTTGCCTGGTAGGTCCACTCGCCAACCTTTAAATCAGCGACGGCTTTGTAGGGGTCGCAGTGGCCTTTGCCGGAACGGCCCATGCGATTGAGTTTGCCGCCGATCACCAGACCGAAGCGCGAAACAAAAGCTTCGCTGGCCAATAGCGGCTTGGTGTACAACACGGTATTGCGATACAGCCCAGGGCTTACCTGATGCCAATCGCTTTCTTTTAATGGGTCGCTGCCATCAATCATTGCTCCATGACCATCGAGGGTAATGGGGTTGCCGGGTTCTCCGGACTTATTGCGAAACAAAACAGCTTCGTTCACATAGGTGAGGGGCGCGAGATGAACGGTATCGCCGGGCTTGGCTGTTGCGATGGCATGTGCGATGGTTTTGAAGGGGCCATTCCCATCCTGCATTTCCGTGGAACGTCCGCTGGCGGTATCGAGGCCTGATTCGGGATTGACGTAGAAGTCAGTGGCTGCCGAGGCATGATTGATGACCGAGAGTGACGCGACAACGAGGAGGGTGATGAAGATGCGTTTCATGGCGGGGGCGTGCAGTTTGTTAGGCCAGTACGTTCTTCACGATCTTTCCATGCACATCTGTGAGCCGATGATGACGGCCTTGAAACTTGAATGTCAGGCGCGTGTGGTCGATGCCCATGCAGTGCAGCAGCGTCGCGTGCAGGTCATGCACATGGACGGGGTCACGCACGACATTGTAGCTGTAGTCGTCGGTCTCGCCGAAGGTCATGCCAGGCCGGATGCCGCCGCCGGCGAGCCAGATGGTGAAGCAGCGCGGATGATGGTCGCGGCCGTAGTCCTCCTGGGTGAGGCGGCCCTGGCAATAAACGGTGCGGCCAAACTCGCCGCCCCACACCACGAGCGTGTCATCGAGCAGGCCGCGCTGTTTCAAGTCCTGGATCAATCCCGCGCTTGGCTGGTCGGTGTCGCGGCATTGACCGGCGAGCTGCGTTGGCAACTTCGTGTGCTGATCCCAGC
>JAXMIV010000132.1:0-10301 GCA_034377045.1 Prosthecobacter sp.
TTCGCGGCTTCGTGCAGTTGAAATCCGGCCGCCTGCTGGTCGGTGCCGGCGTGGCTGTCCCGGAGCGAGAAGAAGCTCCGAAGTCCGGGCCGGACTTGGGATGGAACGACACGGTGGTCTATTACTCCGACGATGGCGTGATCTGGGAAAAGTCGCCGGACATCCTGCAAGTGGAGTTGCCAGGCGAAAACGGCACACGCTATGGAGCCATCGAACCGACCCTCGTAGAGCTGGGCGACGGGCGGGTCTGGATGCTCATTCGCGACCGTGGCGGGCGGCTCTATGAATCTTTCTCCGCCGATGGCTCGCGCTGGTCGAAGGCGGAGCGCACGAATTTCATTTCCTCCGATTCGCCCGCCGCCTTGTTGCGCCTGAAGGATGGCCGCATTCTCATCGTCTGGAACCCCTGCCAGTTCTGGAGCGATCCCCGAAGCTACGCCATGGGTGGGCGTGAAGTGCTCCATGCGGCGATCAGCGCGGACCAAGGAAAAACATGGAGCGGCTTCCGCGAAATCCTCCACGAAACGAACCAGGTCACCGGCGGCGATCGCGGGACCGCCTACCCATCGCCGACCGAAACAGCGGATGGAAAAATCCTGGTGGTCAGCGGCCAGGGCGAAGGCAAACGAGCGATGGTTCTGTTTGACCCATCATGGCTGATGGAAAAGAACGTGAGTGACGATGTGGAGCGCGGCCCGGTGTCATGGACTCAATATGGCGACGAGGGGCTGACGGCGGAGCATACGCCGAAAACCAGAGGCAAATGCCTGGTAATTTCCATGAAATCTTCGGGCCTGTGTGGTGCGGCCTGGAACTTCCCCGGATTGACCCGCGGCACGCTAACATTTCATCTGTGGGTGCCCACTGGAGCCAGGGAAATCGTGCTCGGCCTGAACGACCATTTCAACCGAGTGGACGATGTCAAAGCTGCGGAACACTTGGTATTTCGCGCAGACCTCAACGAGCTTGCTCGGGACTCCTGGCAGGAAGTTCACCTCACTTGGGACACAGCGGAAGCCGAGGGACAACTCACAATGGCGGTGAATGGCCGGACGGTGAAGACGCTGAACATCCAACGCCCGGCTGCTTGCGCTTTAAACTACCTGCGCCTGGAGGCGCGTTCCGACAAAAACAGCGGCGCGCTGAAACTGGTCGATGTGGCAGTGAGGGAATAGTCCTGAACATGCGACCCAGCCCCATGATGACTGGCCTTTTAAAGATCGGGTTCCCGGTGGTTGCAACAAGCACCTGCGCCACACCATGCATCTGTTGGCCGACCGCAGCCGCGCGCAATGCACCTGGGCAGCCACCTAGAACATCTTTAGCGTGACCCTCTCAATCCTCACGCTAAAGCGTGGACAACGTCCTCGATCCAGCTTCACCGCTTTCGGGCGACCATGATGGAGGTGGTGGCGGGATGGTAGAGGTAACCGAAGCCAAAGCTCACCGGTTGCACTGGATGCAGGCCGCTATGGTAGGCAGTGACGAGGTCCGGCTGTTGCTGGCTGAAGATGCCCAGGGTGCTCCGGTAGTTGCCATAGAGACGCAACGACAAGCCGGCCCCCACCAAATGGCGATAGGGCACACCGGAAGGATCCTGAACAATCCCGCGCGAGGAGTGGGTGAGGTAGTTGCGGATGTTGGAGAAACTGTCCTCATGCATCAGGTAGGAGGCGCTTTTCACCAGCGCCGGCGGATAACCTTGTTTGGAGACAAAGGTCAGGAAAGGACTGCCGGGCCAGATGCTGGCGTTGGACAAATCCTGGCGAAAGTAGAACAGACGCCGGGAGTCGCCAAACCCGGTATGATACCGGATCATCAGCCCGGGAGCACTGCCATTGGAGGCGCCAGCCTGAACGGCATTGCCCATGCCATCGACACGGACAATGTCCACGCTGTCGACGGAGTTGCCGGTGCGCGCCAGGAACGTCAGGAGCACGGGCAGCACCCCGCGAAAGCGGGTCGATTGAAAATCGCTGCGCATGTCCTTGGTGATGAAGTAGCCGGCCTGCATGATGCTGGTCAGCGATTCACGCAGCCCACTGAGACCGCTGGCGATTTCGGTGGGATTCAAAGTGGCCAGATCCGGCAGCGGCTCCGCAGGCTCCAAGCCACAGAGCACGTAGGTTTCCGCGGAGGGGAAGAGTTCATGCGCGAAGAGGTAGTCCGGACCGCTGAAGGGATAGAACAGAGCGTTGGAGCGTTGGAGGTCGCCGATCTCAGCGGCTGCCCATTGGCGGACGGCAGCGCCGCGGCCATTCTCGTGGCTGGACCAAAGCTGAGCCATCGCCTGCTGGTGATAGGGCCAGGCCGAAGAGCTGCTGATTTGAGCAACGCCATTCTCCATGCCTGCGAGCATGCGGGCGATGTTGTTGATGGAGGTGGACCGGAACGGCACATTCAGAGCCCCGGCCCCGTAGAAGAGATGTCCTGAACCCGCGGGCTGAGCGCGCCGGACAGTGGTGCCGCCGGTTCCGGAGGGAGGCAACTGACAGCCGGTGATCGCGACGACGACGGCGAGGGAGGCAGTGAGGAACAGCTTTTTGAGAGACTGAGTCATGACGGGCGCATTGTAACACGAGCTGTGCCGCCTCAATCTCCTAGGTATTCAGCGAAACCATCTTTATTTCTAAGATCGCATATAATTTATGGTTATTCTGGCGAAACGCCTTATGTCGTTTAACAGTTAACCTTCCTCATTGCGGGTCTTGTGAAAATATCGGCTTTTTCCAGATGGGCACGCCCGTCTTGATTTCGCGGAGATACCAGTGGCAGAGATCGAAGGCTTCGGCGCTGTGCCGAGTGCGCACACGAATCAGAATGGACGGTTCCGCCGCGGCAACAAAGCCGAGGCGATGCTGCACAAAAACACGGTGCGAAGGCGAGGCCGCCCGGGCCTTCGCGAGCAGATCTTCCAGCACCTTTTCCGCCATGGGCAGGTAGGCGCTGTATTCGATGCCTGAGATGATCCGGCCGTCCTCCTGATCCATGACGACACCCAAGAAGCGCGCCTCCGCGCCCTCGCCGGGAGCGAAGGCGGGGATGTCGTCAGTGATGGGCTCGGTTGAGAGGATGAAGACGGCGGGATCCATTGGGGAATGTGATAACCGATTTTGTGAATGCTCTGTTCCGACGACGCGCCCCTCACCCTGGCCTCTCCCCACTTCGTGGGGCGAGGGGAACCACTTGTCGCGAATCCTTATGTTCGGGAGGCGCGAAGTCGAATCGATTTTTGAGGTGCGGAGGCCAAAGCGTGGCTCCCTCGCCCCGCTTGCGGGGAGAGGCCAGGGTGAGGGGCCGCATGGCAGGCCGACAAGCACTACTCAGTCTCCGCCAATCTCGCCCGATAAACGCTGCGCGCATGCTCATAGGCCGCTTTGGCGTCTTCCATTTCATCGGCGTCGTACGTGCTTTCCTTTTGTTTCCAGCATTGTTCGACACCATTGAGGCACCACTGGACGCTGCGTTTGTCGGTGCGGATGGGTTTGCCGCCGACGACGATGAAGACGGGGTTCGTGTGGGAACTGGGAAAGATGCGCAGGGCGACCCAACTGCTTTTGGTGATGGGCACGTCAAAGGTCAAGTCCTGCGGCCGGCCATCGGCGGCCAGGATCTTTTTGGCGACGGGGAAGCCGTTGACGATGACCTCGACTGGCACGTTGCGGCTGTCGCCGATGCGGGCGCGTTCGAGTTCCCAATAGGGTTTTTCGTGGAGTTTGCGGCCGCGAATTTGGGGATCGGGATTGGCGTTGAGAAGCGCGGCGGCATGCACGGTCAACTGAATCTTGTTAGGCTGATCCAGGCGAATTTCGCTGCCTTTTTCACCGACGCCGAGATCATTGACCTTGAAGTCCATCAGGTGGCTCTTGCCATCGCTGACGTAGCAGCGTCCCTGCTCGATGCCGGCGCACCAGGCATCGTAGGTGAGGCGGCCATCGACCTTCACGTAACTGCGGCCCAGGCCCACGCGCTCGCCATAGATGCAGGGGAAATCGGTTTCGCCGCTGATGCGGGTGCGAAAGCCGGCGTTGAGGGTGTGGTACCACATGTTCATTTCCCAGGCCACGGGCGTGTCCACCATTGACATGAAATCGACGGCGGGCACGGGCTTGCCATCGGGGCCTTCGACTTCGTGAGTGACATCGACCACGTATTCATTGGCGCCGATGCCATCGTAGGGTGGGATGATGAAGTTGGGCACTTCACTGGAGGCGACGTTCAATGTGCCGGAGTTTTTGGAACTGGCATTGGCGAGAACGCCGGGCGGCATCGCGGCCAGGCCCCAGCCGCTGTGTGCGGGACCACACACGGCGCCTTGCTTTTGCGCCCAGCGGAGGGTGTTGAGGCCCAACGTAGGCCAATGCGCGCTGGAGTCGCCACCTGGATACATTTGATTCTTCAGGCGCAGCAGACAAAGGTGGCCGCTGCGATGCGAACCGAAGCCGCTGACTTCGATGTCGTAACGGAGCAAAAATGGGTAGGCCGAAACTTTGTCCTCGGCGCCGGTGAAGAATTGCTTTTGATAATCAAAGCACGGTCCCCAGGTGAGATTGGAGCCGATCTTGAGATCCTCGCCCTGGCAGTGCCGCGCCATGTCAGGCGCATGCACGCCTTCCGTGGGGGAGGTGTAGTGCGCGCAACCGGCGGCATGAATGTGATGATCCCCGCTCCACCAACTGCGCTTTGCCGGATCAATCCAGCGCTTCACCTGAAACTGCAGGTCCTTGGTCTGCGCATTGACTTCGACTTGGCGCACGTCGGGCAGAGATTCAGGGCCGCGTTGGAAGGCGATTTCATACTTGCCGTCAGGCAGTTGTATCGTCTCGCCATCGCCGCGGTAGATTTGCGGTTGGAAACCAAAGTCCGGCGCCAGCCGCTTGATTTGCGAAGGGTAGACACGCTGGGCCTGATCTTTGATGAGGAAGGAGGCCATGCACGGCACGCCGGCCTCATCACGCACCCGCACCGTGATCGCGCGCGCCGGGCGGCAATCGAAGAGCACACTGGACTCGCCACGGAATCCGAGGTCCTGCGTCCCCTGGCCGACATCGAAGGCAAAGGTGGCCTCGCGCTTGCCGGCATCGCGGCTGTAGATTTGAACGATGCGGTATTCTAGGCTCAGGCCACTAAGTGTGGGGCGCACGGGCGGCGCCTCATACATCTGAACGTCCACCCACCGGGCATCATAGGGCGGTGTGGGCGCGGGAACCGGCTCATTCATTTTGCGACCCTTGCCAAAGACGGCGCCAGCCTGCGGGCTCGCCACTTTAAGCGTCGCGGTGGTGCCGGCTTCATTCACCACCTTCACCAGAAACTGCCGCCAACCGCCTTCATCGAGTTCTGACCTGGCGGCCCCCGCGGTCACCTTGACGCGCTGTTCGGGACTGATGGTGATGAGAAACAGCGCATGCGCATCGAGAACGGCCTGCGCCTTCGCCACCGCTGCGGCGTCGTGGGCCTGCAGACAATCCTGCAAAGTGCGCAATTCCTCGGCGCTGAAGGGGGAGCCGAGAAAATTCGTCGCTTCGATCAAACGCTCAGTGGCAGCGAAAAAAGGCTGCGGTTCGGTATCGACCGCCAAGGTGGAGCCCGCAACGAATGCCAGGCAGCAGGTGAGAAGTGGCGCTTTCATGGTTGGAAGCAGGAAACGTTGGCAGGGAGGGGGAGTTTGCGGATTGGCGGTGAGCGTACCTCAACATTCCGATGTTGAGAGGGTACCCCATGCCGCAAAAGCACCGGCTCAACATCGGAATGTTGAGTTACATCCCCGCAGGCAATCCTTGTCCTCCAGCCCCTGCTTCCGCTACACTTTGGCAAAATGAAACCTTTTCTGGCCCTCTTCGCTTGCTCTCTGCTGACTGCTCTCCCCGCCTACGCGGTGGATACCGAGCCGCCTAACATCGTGTTGGTCATGGCGGATGACCAGGGTTGGGGGGACATGGCTTACAATGGGCATCCGCACCTGAAGACGCCGAATTTTGATGCGCTGGCGAAGGAGGGGGTGCGGTTTGATCAGTTTCATGCGGCGGCGCCGGTGTGTTCGCCGACCCGGGCGAGCGTGATGACGGGGCGCACGCCAAATCGCATGGGCTGCTTTTCCTGGGGGCACTCGATCCGGCCGCAGGAGATCACCGTGGCGGAGGCATTGAAGACGGCGGGGTATCGCACGGGGCATTTTGGCAAATGGCACCTCGGCTCGGTGCAGAAGGCTAGCCCGGTGAGCCCGGGCGCGAGCGGGTTTGATGAGTGGGTGTCCGCGCCGAATTTCTTCGACCTTGATCCGGTGCTGAGCGATCAGGGAAAGGCGGTGCCGTTCAAGTGCGACAGCTCGGACGTGACGGTGGATTTGGCGCTGAAGTTCATCCGCAAATGCGCGGGTGAGAAGCAACGGTTTCTGGCAGTGGTGTGGTTTGGGTCGCCGCATGATCCGCATCAGGCGCTGGAGGCGGATCGGGCGCCGTATGCGGAGCTGCCGGCCAAGCAGCAGAATTTTTATGGCGAGATCACGGCGATGGACCGGGCCTTTGGGCGGCTGCGATCGGAACTGCGGGAACTGGATCTGCGGGAGGATACGCTGCTGTGGTATTGCAGCGACAATGGGGCGCTGCCGAAGGTGGGATCGACGGGTGGGCGGCGTGGCTTCAAGGGTCAGATTTATGAGGGCGGCCTGCTGGTGCCGGCGCTGCTGGAGTGGCCGGCGCTTTTCAAGGAGCCGAAGGTGATCGCGGCGCCGTGTGTGACCTCGGACATTTATCCGACGGTACTGGAAGTGGCAGGCGTGAATATGGAAAAAAAGCAGCCGCCGCTGGATGGGGTGAACCTGCTGCCGCTCCTCGAAGGCGCGGAGAAGAAACGCAGCAAGCCAATCGGCTTTTGGGAGGCGAAGATCAAGGGCATCAGCACACCGTCAAAGGCATGGATGGATGAGCTCCTGACGGCTCAGGCGCGCGGCGAAGAGCCGAATGATCCGGCACGGGTGCGGCTGGACGCAGGGCAGATTGGCGAACCGGTGCCGCTCAACAAGTTTCCCGGTCACTCAGCCTGGCTGGATTGGCCGTGGAAGCTGCATCGCATCGAGAATGCGAAGACGCATGATGTGAACTGGGAACTCTACGATTTGAGCGCGGACCCGGATGAGAGCCGCGTCCTGTATGCGGAACAGCCGGAACGCGTGCCGCAGATGCAAGGCGCGCTGGAGGACTGGCTGGAGAGTGTGGCGCGGAGTCTGAATGGGGAGGATTATGGGAAGTGAGGGGTGGAGAGCGTTTGGGGCGGGCATTGAAAATTGATCATTTAGAATTGATAATTTTGGTGGGGAGCCAGTGTGCCTGCGTTTAGTGATGACCGCTCCCCGCTATGCGTTACGCCTTCTTCGATCTCGACCACACGCTGCTGCCCTTTGATACGCAGACGTTGTTTTGCAACTTCGTGCTGAAGCGGCAGCCGTGGCGGGTATTCCTGCATGGCTTGTTTCTGCCCTTTGCGATTGCGCGCGCGTTCGGCCTGGTCAGCACGGCGACGGCGAAGCGGGCCTTTCTTTCGTACCTGTGGGGGATGCGGCGCAGCAAGCTGCGGGAACTGGCGCGGGATTTTGCCAACGACTGCGTGCACGGCTGGGTGTATCCCGAACTCCAGGCGGAGATCCTGCGGCACAAGCATCAGGGGCGAATCCTGGTGCTGAACACCGCCAGCCCGGATTTTTACGCGGAGGCAATCGCAGAGCTTCTGGAGTTTGATCACTGCGTGGCGACGCGGTTCGAGATTCCGGGGGACGTACCCCTGCGGCCGAAGCTGATCGGGGCTAACAACAAGCGCGAGGCGAAAATTGCCGCCATGTGCGAGAAGATTCCCGGCGTGGCACGGCTGACAGAGGAGCAGAAATTTCACTGTTGGGCGTATAGCGACAGCACGGCGGACATTCCGCTGCTGGAATTCTGCGGCAACCGGGTACTGGTGCACCCGACCCCGCTGCTGCTGAGCCGCTTTCCGGAGCACGATGTGACCGTGCTGAGGCCCGAACGGCCGTACTGGGGGCGGCTGGGGAGTGTGCTGGGGGCGCTGCGGCAGGTTTTGGGCCTGTACGGGACCCAGGGACCGAACGGGTGAGGGGAAAACCGGGGGCGGGCGGGCTGGAGGTCAGGTTCGAGCAAATTCTTGTTGATGGCGGGTCGGAATGTGGCAGTGTCCACGCCCCCGCTGCCTGGGAGTTTGGTCTTGGAGACCTGCCCTGGCCGCGGATTCACCCTCAGCAGACACTGTCATGGCATACGCAATTTTCAAAACCGGCGGCAAGCAATACAAGGCATCCGTGGGCGACAAGCTCGACGTGGAGAAGCTGCCGTTGCAGGAGGGCGACAACGCCATTTTTGACTACGTCTTGGCCGCGGGCATGGGCGCTGACATCCAGGTGGGCACTCCCCTAGTCGCAGGCGCGACGGTCACCGCGACGGTCCTGAAGCAGTTCAAGGCGCCGAAAGTCACCGCTTTCAAATTTAAGAAGCGCAAGGGCTACCACCTCACCAAGGGCCACCGCCAGCCGCTGACCCGCGTGCAGATCATTTCCATCAACGCTTAATCACCGAGCATTTTTTACCAACCCCTTCAGAGGATTTGAGTCATGGCGCATAAGAAAGGTCAAGGCAGTGTTAAAAACGGACGCGACAGCAAGAGCAAGCGTCTCGGCGTGAAGAAATTCGGTGGTGAAGCCGTCATCGGCGGCAACATCATCATCCGCCAGCGCGGCACCAAGTGGATTCCCGGCGTCAATTGCGGCATGGGCAAGGACCATACCCTGTTCGCTCTCGTCGAAGGCCGCGTGCGTTTCGACAAGGATGGCCGCCGCGTCAATATCGACGAGACCGCCGCCGCTGCTCCCGCCGCTTGGCAGGCCTAATCACTTTCCGGTTTGTTGACCGTGGGCGGACTCAGAAATGAGTCCGCCTTTTTTATGTACTGAATTATGGCTGCCACGGGTCTCGCAAGAGCATTGTCGAAGCTGGGCTACTGCTCCCGCAGCCAGGCCGTGGCGCACATTCGTGCCGGCCGTGTGACCCTCAACGGCCGCGTCTGCCGTGATCCCGAAAAGCCCGTGCATCTTGGCAAGGATGCCGTGGCCATCGCCGGCGCGCCGGTGGAACCGGTGGTGAAGGTCTACCTCATGCTCAACAAGCCGCGCGGCCTCGTCACCACCGCCAGCGACGAGCAAGGGCGGGCGACAGTTTACGAGTGCCTGCAAGGAGCGCCAGCCGCACACCTCGCCCCCGTGGGCCGGCTCGACAAGGCGAGCGAGGGCCTGCTGTTATTCACGAATGACAACACCTGGGCCAATCGCATCACCGATCCGGTGACGCACATCGACAAGACCTATCACGTGCAGGTGTCGTGCCTCCTCGATGAGGCGCTGCTGGAGCGTTTGCGCAAGGGCGTATCCCAGGACGAAGGCACGCTACGCGCGAAGCATATCCAGGTGCTGCGTTCGGGACAGAAGAACACCTGGCTGGAGATCGTGCTCGACGAAGGCCGCAACCGCCACATCCGCCGCCTCCTCGAAGCGTTGGAGATCGAAGTGCTGCGCCTGGTGCGCGTGGCGATCGGCCCGTTGCAACTCGGCGATTTAGCAAAGGGGCAGTGGCGGCATCTGACGCAGGTCGAGGTGGTGCGGTGTCGGGGGAAGTAGCTCAGTTGCGCCGCAACTGAGGGTCCGCGATGTAATGCTGCTGACAATATAATGAATTTGTGAATGATTACCCTGTTAGCGTGCAATGAACATTCTCGAGCAATATCAACAGTTAGCAGCCGCGAGTCGCTGGCATGATGCGCTTCCGGTGATAAGAGAGATCACTGAACGATCTCCGCAAATTGACACGAGCTGGTTCAATCTCGGCGTTTGCCTTGACGAGATTGGAAGGCACTCAGAGGCAGCGGCAGCGTTTATCAAAGCTCAGGAGCTTAATGTCGAAGATTGGGGGACACACTATAGAATTATGCGCAGCCTCTTTCTAGCTGAGGACTTCGACCAGCTTCATGAGTTTGCCGATTACTCATGTGGAATGAACGATCGTGTCATACACTTGATGAGCGAGAACGAGGTGTTTGCTCCTCTGTTCGCGCGACCGGAGTTTCAACAGCTTCAGGCCAAGTACGCCCAGGGCTCAGGACCGGCGGTCGCCTCAGCGTGAACAAAGCATTTCAGATTTAGAGTCACGAAATCACACCGATGACCATCCCCGACGAAGCCGAACTTCATCGCCTGGCTGACATGCTTCAGGCAATCGACCACACTTTAGGCAGCGATTCGCCTT
>JAXMIV010000133.1:0-4510 GCA_034377045.1 Prosthecobacter sp.
TTCCGCAGCGGCGCGGGCCTCATCGGCGGGCTGGGTCGGGGATGCCGCTTTGGTGGGATCGGGGTTGGCGGCCGCCGCCTCACTGGCCTTCATCGCTGATTGGGCCAGGGCATCGGCTTTCAAAGCGCGCATGGCTTCAACGAGTTGCGCCGTCTTTTCCTGGGCCGCGCTGATGGATTCCGGAGTCTGCTGCGCAGGCAGTTTTTTCACCTCCTGCGCCAACTTGTCGGCGGCCCTGCTGGTGCGATTGGTGTCGAGCGCGGCCTGGTCATTCGTCATCGGCGTTTGTTCGCGCAGTGCGGCCTGATCTTCGAGTTGCTTCGCGGCTTGGGCGAGTTCCTTCTCGGCGTGCTGCAAGGCGGTGTTGCCTTCACGATCCAGCTTTGGCGGTTTGGGGCGCTTGTCCTTGGCTTCACCCAGGGCATTCTGCAGGGCGGCGCGCGCCTGCTCCAAGGCAGCCATGGCGGGATCATTCAGGCGTTGCAGGCGCTCCCGGGCCTGAGCGGCTTGATTGGCGGCGTTGTCCGCGATGGCGTTGGCCACCGCCGCGGTCCGGCCCAGGCGTTGGCGCAAATTGTCGGATGCACCGTAGAGATGCTCGGGGCTCTTTGCCTGCTCGGGCTTGTCCAAGCTTTCGCGCATGTCGCTGGCTGCCTCGGCAACCTGCTTGCTGAGTTCGTCCAACTGCCGCTGCGCGCCGCCGTCCGCCACAGCCTTGAGCGCTTCCATCTCCTTGCGCGTGCTTTCGGTGGCAGCGATGGCCGCCCGCTGCTGTTCCTGCCATTGAGGCCGCTGCGAGGCGTCACGATTGGCCGGCAGAGCATTGTCGGTCAGCAGGTTTTCCTGGCGCTGCAGATGCTGCGCTGATTGAGCGAGAATTTTGGCGCTGTCCTCGGTCGCGAAAACCTGCGCCGCCTGTGCTAGAACACTGGCATGAGATGTGGCCTCCCCCGCCGCACGGCGCAGAGTCTCGACATTGGCCGTCGGTTGTTCAATGGCCTGCTTCATCTCCGCGAGCGATTCCCGGCGCATCTGCGACACCCGTTCGCCTAACAACTGAACTTCGGCCGCATCAAGATGCGTCGGCGCGCTGCGGGCGGCCTCCTTGAGCTGTTCCCAGAGGTCGTTCGCACGTTCCGTGATCTGCTCCAATCCAGACTGAGCGCGAGTCAGGGCATCTTCGGCGCGCGCTTTGTCCTCGGGCTTTTTCTTGTCCCGGCGATCACCCTTTTGTACCTGCTGGGCGACCTTGGTCAATTCGCGTGTCTCTTCATTGAGTGTCTGCGCCGCCTGCGCCAGCCGCCGCGTTTCCACCGCCCATTGCCGCTGCCGCGGGTCGACGGTTTGCTCGAGGATGATGGTGCGCACCGGTGTTGATTCCGCGCGCTGCCCCTTCAAGTCGATGGCGATGAGTTTCAGGATCACCGTATCACCCGGCTTCACATTCAGCGGACCGAGTGGCAACAGCGATTGCACCACCGCCTCCGCGCCCGATTTTCCCACCAGCTCCTTCTCCTGCCAACCAGCCCCATTGATCGAATGCGCCATCTTCACGGCGGCGATGCCGACATCATCGCTGGCGATGCCGGAGAGACGCACGGATTCATCGGCGATGAGTTCCAACTGTTCGACCGGTTCGGTGATCTGGACCACAGGCGGCAGATCCGGAATGGCGCTGATTTGCCAGGGTGAACTCTCCTCATTCGTGAAGCCCGTCTCTTCTGAGGTCAACACCATCTGCCACGAAGCAATCTCCGGCCTAACCAACATTTCGACATTCAAGGCGCCGTCGTTGCCCGGTTGCACCGGCTTCGGCGCGGGCGGGTTGGGCTGGTCAACGTTGAACCGCAATTCGCCCTGCGAGATGCGCTGATTGGTCTTGAGCGAGAGCTTCACGGTGGAGCCTTCGAGCGCCTCAATGTCTCCGTAATCCTCCGTGACCTTCTTCTCCGGCAGCCCGCTGTAGGCGGGAGGTACAATGACCTTCACGAATTCCGTCACCCGTGGCCGCGCTCGAGCCGTCAGGTTCTGCCAGGAGGTGATGGAATCACCGGCCAGCAAACGATAACGCAGGTCTGTTTGGCCGATGACGATTAACCCTTCATGACGCGTGCCCCCGGCGGGTTTCAACTCCCGGCGTTGCACCCGGCCCCCGGCGGTCTGAGTCTCAATGAAAGTCGCTCCATCCTTCAGTCCGGTGATTTCCGCCGCGACCTCGTCCTCGGAGGCAAACGGGGCGAGCGTGCTGGCAGGCGCCGGCTGCACGATCGTGATCTTGACGCTTGAGGGACGGGCCAAGTTCGCAAATGGCACAACGGCGCGCATCAGAAACCCCGGGACGTGAAGGGCGGCGTTGAAACTCAGCCCCACCGTCAAGGCCACCAGCGCCAAGATTCCGCCCACCCAGGGCCGCAGCGACCGGCCGGGGAGGACGCGGGTGAGGTCAAGGCCTCCCACCTCGGCAGCGACCTGGTCCTGCAACCGCGCACGGAATTCCGCGGAATCGTTGCCATGGCCCTGCGCCAGTTCGACCGCCGCCAGCATGCGCTCCCGCAAGGCGGGTGCGGCGCTTTCAACGAGCCGCGCCACACCGGCCTCGTCGCGGGCAAGAGGCAGGAATTTCAGAGCCGCCTTCCAGGCCGCCCAGACTCCGCCGACATACACCAACAACGTCACCCAAGGACGGACCACCTCTGGCATAAACCGAACGCGGTCCAAAAGGGCGATCACCAGGAAGCCCGCCAACGCCACGGCCAGAAGACTCAGGCCTGCGCGGTACCAAAGCAGACGCTGGCGGCGCAGGCGAAAGGCTTCCAGCACCCGAAGCGTGGACGGACGGAGGGCAATGTTCATGAAAAAGGGGGGCCGAGACTAAACGCCATGGGAACGAGGCTTCTTCGAGCGGCAAAGGGTTTGGCGTTGTCCCGACAGTTAATCAGCTTGCTACAAGAGGAAAGTCTCTGTTATCCTCCAAAAGATCATATTTTATCCAGCCATGGAGCCGAAAGAGCAACCCACCGATCAACCTGCGTCCAATCAGCCGCCCGCGCCACCGCCAGATGCGACGCAGCATCTCGGTTACCCGCCCGGCTATCCGATGCAGCCGGGGATGATGCCTCCGCCAGGCTACCCGATGGGTTATCCGCAAATGCCGATGCACTATCCGGGGCAGGTGCCCATGGGCTATCCACCGGGATACCCGATGCCTCCGGGCATGGCCGCGCCACCGCCCGGGAGCATGCCTCCCGGCTATCCGATGGGTTATCCGCAGATGCCGATGCACTATCCGGGGCAGGCGCCCATGGGCTATCCGCCAGGTTATCCGATGCCTCCGGGTTATCCGATGCCGCCTGGCATGGCTCCGCCCCAGCCGAGCATGCCCGCTCCATCGGCGCCAATGCCTGTCCCGTCGATGCCAGCCCCTGCGTCGCGTACCGCTTCGATGCCTGTGCCGGCCATGCCAGCGCCGCGCACTTCCGGCGCCGTGCCCTTGGTCCAGGTAGCCGGGCCTGGGGATGCGGATGACGAGGGTGAGGCGGCTTTGGCCGTGGCGGCTGAAGAAGGCGAAGTGTTTCATCCACCCGCGTTCACGCACATTGAGCCAGGCCGGCGACCCAATTCTTTGGTGCGGATGTGGCGCAAGGTGGGCGGCGGTTCCCTGACCTTAAGCTTGGCCATCCACGCGGGCATCTTGATTATCGGCGGGGCCATAGTGGTGAGCACGCAGATGATTCAGAAGCAGGTGGACTTTTTGCCCGGGGGCGGCAGCCAACAGGGGCAGGCGGCGTCCGCGGAGTTGCAGCACAAGGTGCAGCAGAAGAAGCGCACGAGTCTGAACAAGAGCATGCCGATGAAGAAGATCGTGAGCACCAGCCAGGACTCATCGATCAGTTTGCCGGATGCGCCGCCGGATCTGTTGGATGTGCCGGACGTGGGCTCGATGCTGGGCGGCGGTTCGCTGAGCGGCGGCGGTGGCTTTGGCAAAGCGGGCAGCGGTGGTGGTTTTGGCACGGGGATGGGCATGGGGGCCTCCGCAGGCTTCGTCAGTCTGCCGCCTTCGATGCGCAGCCGTTGTTCGAGCCAGGAGCGGCTGGAGAAGCTGCGGCAGAATGGCGGCAACGCGGAATGTGAGCGCGCGGTGTCGCAGTCCTTGGAATGGCTGAAGACGAAACAAAATAAGGATGGTTCGTGGCCCGGCCCCAACAAAGCGGCAATGACGGGCTTGGCCCTGCTGTGCTACCTGGGCCGCTGCGAGACCCCAGATTCTCCGTTCTACGGCGATAACGTGATGCGTGGCATCATGTACCTCGTCGAGTTGTCCAAGAAGAACGAATACGGCTACATCGGCGAGGAGATCAAGAGCGGCGGCAGCACTTACGCGCACGGCATCGCCACCTATGCGTTGGGCGAAATGTACACGCTGGCCCGTATGGGGAGCAAGGAACTGCCGGGCATGCGGGATGCCTTTGAAAAAGGTGTAAAACTGATCATCGACAATCAGAACAAGCGC
>JAXMIV010000134.1:0-6692 GCA_034377045.1 Prosthecobacter sp.
GTCGCGGCTGGCCGTGGTTTGGCGATGAGATGGAACTGCTCATCAATGCCTCGCATCATTGGGAGGGCGATGAAGATGCGCGCGGCGATGGCCAGTCGTGGCAGATGGTGTGCAACCTCACCAAATCCCGGCTCGGCGGCATCGGCGTGGGTGGCCTTTTGGAAGGCGAACCCCGAGTGAAGGAATCGGCCTGGAATCACTATCAGCGATGGATCACCAGCGGCGCCATGCAGGCCGCCGCAAAACCCAAACCGACAGGCAAAGGTTACATCATCGAATGGTCCATCGCCTTTGATCCCTGCCTCGAACTATCCCCAGGCCAATACTTCAAACCCAGCGCCAAAGAAGTCCTCATGGGCCTGAACATCGCCGTCGGGGATCTTGACGAAAAAGCAACCGGCGAAGGCAACTTCGGCAACTTCCATCACGAAGACTGGTTCGCCGGCGAAAAAGGCAAACGCACCCACGTCCGCCAATGGGGCAAACTCCGCCTGATGCCCGGCGCGAAGCCGAAAAGTTGATTCGTCACCTTCAGGTCCCGCTCCTGTCTCTTCGATTCATTCTTCTTATCTTGCTTGTTGAACCCTTTCCTGGGAAAATGGAGACTAGTCTCTTTGCAGTAACAAGATTTCCGCATCGCCTACAAGAGTCTCGTGAATCAAACCACGCCATTGCCTCAGTGGGTCTCGCCGGCATCTTCACGATGCGTTCTCTTCGTGGCTGCGCTGCGCCTTTTGCCCATATCCTTCATCAGGACAGTCACATTCGCCCTCGCCTTGAACTTGGTTCTTGTCGGAAGTGCGGCGGGCCAGGACCTCGATTCAACGGCAGCGCCGACAAAAGTCGTTGTCCCCGCCGTGGCTGTCGCGCCGGCTGCCAATCCGCCGCAAGCCGAGATCGTCGGCGCCGTTCCGGTGCATGAACTTGTACATAGCTTTCCTTTGCCTCCGCTGCGCCCGAGCGGTCACTTGGTGCGGGATGACTCGGGCTGGATATGGGGTACAACGGGATCAGGTGGCAACTACGGCCGGGGCACGATCTACAAGATGCGGGCGGACGGCAGCGAATGGCGGGAGGTGGTGTCCTTCAACGGCACTCACGGCGTGCCCAGGGGGGCGGGCCCGAGAGGCATGACTCTCGCCAGTGATGGCTCGATCTGGGGCACCACCGGCGGTGGGGGCTTCAGGAACCAAGGCACCTTATACCAACTCGATTCGAAGGGGGGCGGACTGATTACGCGGCATGAGTTCGATGGCCTCGGCTATCCGTGCAGCAGACCCACCGTTGCTCCGGACGGCCATTTGTGGGGCGCAACGCAATACTCGGTGTATCGGTTCAACCCTGCCACCGGTGAGTTGACGATCGTGTTGCGGTTCACGGGCAAAACAGGCGAGCATCCAGGCGGAGTCGCTTACGGTGAACTCGTCGCCGATGGCCGGGGCTTCTTTTGGGGTGTGACCTCGAAAGGTGGTGCGAGTGACAATGGTACCATCTACAAAATCAACATCGCCACCGGTGAGGCGACCACGGTCGTTCAATTCACCGGCAAGATCGGCCCCTGCATCGGCAGCGCCCCCCATTGCGGGGTCACCCCTGACGGCCAAGGCTTCCTTTGGGGCACCACCTGGATGGGCGGATGGATGGAAAGGGGCACCGTGTTCAAGATCCACGCCGAGACGGGAGCCTTCTCCCACATCGCGGACTTCAGAGTTCGAGAAGGTCATGAACCTGGCTCAAGGCCGGAAACTATGCTCATTGCCGATGGCGAGGGCAGCTTCTGGGGCACCACGAACTATGGTGGCAGGAATGGCAAAGGCACCGTCTTCAAGGTCGATGCGCTTACCGGCAGGCTTGCCACCGTGGTCACTTTCACCGGTATCGAAGGCGATGCACAGGGTGGTCCCTCCCGCGGGGACTTGCTTGCTGACGGCTCCGGTGGTTTTTTCGGTACCTGCGATTATGGCGGCGCTGGTGCAGTCGGCACCGTCTACCACGTGGAGGCCAAGACCGGCAAGTTTACGCTGCTCAAAGACCTCAGCGATCTGGCGAAGACGACTGAGGGATCGGACCCTCGTGGCACGCTGCTGGCTGGCACCGGTGACTGGCTCTGGGGTGTGACGACCTCCGGCGGCGCCCATCACTGCGGCACGATTTACAAGTTCAATGCCGTCAGCAACAGACTCGTCAGCGTCATCGATTTCACGGGCTCGCGTGGCCCGCACAAAGGGCGCTCTGCCAACGCCGGTCTCGTCAAGGACGGCCACGGTTATCTTTGGGGTACCACTGCAAGTGGCGGGTCAGCGGACCAGGGGACGATTTACAAGATCGATGAGACTTCAGGAGCCTTTACCACCATTGCTGAATTTGGGGAACACCCTGACCGCCGTGGTGGGACAGCGCCAAGCAGTGCTCTCGTGGCTGACGGGAGGGGATTCATGTGGGGCACCAACTACTTCACGGTATTCAAGGTGGACATCCGGACGCACGTGCTGACCACTATCGCAAGATTCAGGGGCGACGCTGGCCCGTTTTATGGGATCGTCGGGCTCGGGACCCTTGCACTGGACGATCGGGGCTTCCTCTGGGGCTGTTCACAGGCACTGCCCAAGTGCAACCGGGCTTGCTTATTCAAGATCGACACGAGCAACGACGCCGTCATCACCCTGGCTGAGTTCACCGAAGCCAACGGCGGCTGGAACGGCTGGTGTCCGTCGGCCAACATGCACTGGGATGGCATGGGTTCGATGTGGTTCACCGGCGTGTGTGATGCCACCGGCCGTTACCAGCAGTGTTCTCTATTCAAGGTCAACACCCGCACCGGCGCGATCGAAGCTAGTTACCGCGAACCGGGGTATGCGATGATCTCTGCGCCCGCCATGGATGAAAACGGCGTGCTTTGGGGCGCCGCTCTTCAGGGCGGATTCGGGAGCTACGGCAGCATCTACACCTTTGATACCCGCAGCTTGAAGTTTGCGACCTTTCTCAATTTCACCGGTCAAGGCGCCCAGGCAAAGACGGGGCAGCAGCCACAAACGGCACAGCTCATGAAACACAGTGACGGCAACTTCTACTCCGTTACCCGCATGGGCGGACCCGGCAATGGCGGTACCGTCTTCCGCCTGCGCTATGGCCCCACCCCGATGACCCAAGAGGCGACCCTGCTCGCTGATGGTCGCGTGGCGCTGCACGGGACGCTGACGCCCAATGGGCTGGAGTCCGCGGCGGCCTTTGAATGGGGCACGGAGCCGACGCTGGCGCAGGCTTCGGTGCTGGCGGCTGGCCAGGTGCCCGCGGGTGATACCGCCCGGCCCGTAACCGAAATCTTGAGCGGCCTGCGACCGGAGACGACCTATTACTTCCGTCTGCGCGGCAGCAACGCGGCCAATGCCATCCCGCAGCGTGGCGCGGTACTCAGTTTCACCATGCCTGCCTCACAGGTGGCGTCGCCTGATGCGGTGCTGGCCGCGAACAAGAAGAAAGACGATGGCACGGCGGTGGGCGCAAATGCCTTGTTAGGTGGCAAATACGCGCTGAAGGTCAATCGCATTCCGGGTGCCGGCGCAGGCTTGGTCACTGGGGCACTCACCGGGCCCGCTTATGAGGTTGACAGGCGTTACTCTCTCACCGCGCTCGCGGACAATGATTACATCTTCCATCATTGGTCCGGCCCCGGCATCAGGGGTGCGGCAGCGGAAAACGTGCGGCTCAGCTTTGTCTTCACTGAAGCCCTGGCGAAGGCGCCTGTGATCACCGCGACCTTCGTGCGCAATCCCTTCCGTGGTGATGCGGTTGGCTCGTTCAATGGTCTGGTATATGCCGCTGAAGGCGTGACGCCGGATTTGAGCAACACCGGAGCGCTCAGCCTCATCGTCACCCGCGGCGGCACCTTTACCGGGTCCTTGCGCTACGATGGCGACACCATCCCACTCACGGGTGTGTTTGATACCGGAGGCCTGGCACGCTTTGGCCCGGCGGGGGTCTCGCCCTGGGCGCTCGTTCGCCCCGGCAAGCCTGTCGTGTTCCTGTCCATGCAACTCGATCTCAGCCCTGCCGGGCCACACGAAGTCTTCGGCGCCATTGACAACGCCAGTGATCCAGATGTCGTCGATCGGTCCGTCTTCACCGCCTCACGCAATTACTACGATGGCCTCCTGCGTTTCGTGCCAGAGCAATACCTCACGGCGGGTGGCAAATATGACCTCACCATCTTCGGGGCGGCCAACGATGAAACCAGCGGCCGCATGCACCTCACACCCGCGGGCAGCGCCACCTTCGCTGTCAAGTTTGGTGACGGCACGGATGTACTCGCGCAGGCGTCCTTGAGTCGGGCCCATCAAGCCGCGTTTTTTGTGCAGCTCTATGATCGACGCAATGGCAGCGTCGGCGGCATGATTACCCTTGACGACCTGTTGCAAAAGGACGCATCAAACGATCAGCCATTCTGGTGGTGCCGCTCCGATCAAACTTGGTTAGGCCTCACCGTTCGAGGTTCGCCAACCGGCACGGCTCAATGAAACCTTCATATCCCTCTCCCCCTGGGAGAGGTTAGGTGAGGGAGGGAAATGCCGTCATTTCTTCCAGCACCAATCACCCAAGACCGCATTCACCTCACGAATGCGCCCACCCCCGATCGGCGAGGATCTCCTGCCCGGTGATCGCCCGGCTCACCTCGCTGGCCAGAAACAAAACCACCTCTGCCATGTCCTCCGGCCGCAGCAACTCCGGCACGCATTGCGATCGCCGAATGAGACGCTTCACCGCCGGTGTGACAAATTGCTGCAATTGCCGCTCCGTCATGATCCAACCGGGTGACACCGTGTTCACGCGGATGCCGCGCGGCCCCAATTCGCGGGCCAGCGACCGGGTAAAACCCAGCACACCGCCCTTCGTCGCCACATAGGCGGTCATCGGCACCGGGCCGTGATGAAAGGTGATGGATGCAAAGTTGATGATCGCACCCACGCCATCCGTCAGGTGCGGCGCGGTCTCGCGCGCCATGAGAAAATAGGACCGCAGGTTCGTCGCAAAGAGATCATCCCAATCCTTCGCCGACATGCTGGCCAGCGTCATGCGCGGATCACGCGCCGCATTGTTGACCACCACCCGAATCGGTTTTCCACCCCGGGTGACTTGCTTCACCCATTTCACAATCTGCGCTTCCTTGGTGAGGTCCACCCGCGTGAAGGCAACCCGCTCGCCCAACTCCTTTGCCAGAGCCTGGCCGGCCTCAGCATCCGTGTCGCAAAAGAAAACTCGGGCATGCTGCGCGTGAAAAGATCGCACAATCGCCTCGCCAATGCCATTGGCGCCACCCGTCACGAGTACAATTTCGTCGCGGAGATCAGCATAGATGGGCATGGGCAATCAGTAGGCATCTGAAACATCCTCTTCAAGTCGTTCTTCGATTTGCTGAACAGCGCTTAGTAATGATCGTCTGAATACGACAGCCCCGGCGCGGTCATGCACGCCGACTGGCGGCGCATGCGCCTAGTGGGAGACGCGCTGGAGAGGATGGCTCGGGGAGGGATGGGTTAGGGAGGCAGGTGAGGGTGTAATCGGACGAGAATTGCGGTGGCGTCTTTGATCGCCATGGATATGTTCTCATTATGCAAGAGGTGACTCTGACACTACCGGTCGATTCATTGATCGGTGTCCGCATCCCCCCTCGAGAGCTGCACGATGAGCTACTGCGTCGGCTGGCAGCGGCACTGTTTTCGGACGGTATCTTGTCGGGTGCGTCAGCCTGCCGGATGGCGGGAATGGGCAAGGGAGAGTTTCAGTTCATGCTCGGTGAACGTGGCATCAACCAACCTCTGGATGATTCGGACTTCGACCAGGACATGAGCAATCTCGCAGCATGGCAGGCTCATTGATCATCTCGAATACCACGCCACTCATCAACTTCGCCGCAATTGGGCGAATGGATGTTTTGCAGGCCCTGTTCGGAAACTTGGTCATACCGCCGGCTGTCAGGAACGAATTGGAGGCCAAGTCCATCTTGTTTCCAAATTCTGCGCGGATCCATGATCTGCCAAACATCTCGATAAAGGCTCCCGCTGACCGTCTGCTGGTCGGCAGCTTGGCGGCAAGAGTTCATGGTGGAGAGGCAGAATGTTTGGCACTGGAACATCCGGGTTCACTGGTATTGTTGGACGATCTCGCCGCACGCGAACTCGCGGCGACGAACGGCATTCTCTTTACCGGCACGCTGGGTTGCGTGGCGAGAGCCAAGCAGCGTGGTTTGTTTCCTGCCATCGAACCTGTGCTAGATGATCTTCGCACGAAAGCTCGATTTTGGATTTCAGACCGCCTCGCCGAGCATGTTTTGCGTTCTGCTGGGGAGCGGTGAGATTCTCTCTTTAGCCGATGAAACGTATCACGGTTGGCGAAATTCTGTCTGTCTGCGTGTCCAACGACGCAGTTTGCACAAACCACGTCGATCAGGACTGCATCGCCTTTAGCTTTGGGTCTCGTCGGGATGAAATCCGATTCTTCTTATTTGAAGATCTTGGAGTCGACCGTTTGGCGTGGTGTGAGCAGGCTCTGGAGGAACATGTCAGGGATGTTATCGGGCCGCCATTCCTAACAAGTGTGATACCAGTTGAGGGCGATACTTGGCAAGGGTTTCAGGCTGCCACGGTCCTTGAGGAGCAGAAGTGCGTGGTCAACCGAATGATCGCGAGCAAGGTGAG
>JAXMIV010000135.1:0-3638 GCA_034377045.1 Prosthecobacter sp.
CAAAGTCAATCAGTGACAACGGTTGATGCGCCCGCTCCGCTCACGGGCACACTCCTTCGGGCTCCGCTTCGCTGCGTCTCAAACGCTTCCGACCCCTCAGCGTTTGTCCTTGGCATTGCGGGTTGGCGGTGACATTCTCTACACTGTGTTGGCAACGAAGAAGGCGATGAACCTGGGCGGGTGGCTCTGCCTCCTGGGCTAACCTTTTCCCACACCAGATAACCTGCCTGCATGCGCCCAATCAAACGACTCACGGTTCCGGCCTTTGGATTCGCCAAGAAACTGGATCCGGAGCGTCGGCAGTTGCTGTCGATCTGTGGGGAGTTTCTGGCGTTTGAGAGCGGGGAGGTAATCATTCACGAAGGGGATGTGCATGATGAGCTGTTCCTGGTGGTGGAGGGGGAGCTGATGCTGCGGCGGAAGATCGATGCGCATTCGTTCGCGCCGCTGGGGACGGCGAAGCGCGGCAGCTCGTTTGGGGAGATGAACCTCTTCCACCCGGTGCCGGCGCGCACGACCTTCCTGGCGACCAGCGCCGGGGTGCTGTGGAAGATCCGCAAGGACCAGTTTGATGCGATGCTGGCGGACGATCTGGTCATCGCCCGGGAGGTGCTTTCCTACATCTGCGAGACGCTGTCCCGGCGTCTGCGCCGCGCGACGGAGCGGTACGTGAATACGAAGGAGGAGTATGACCAGTTGTTCGGTGAATGGGTGGAAGAGCACACCGAGGCGGCCACGCCGGGCGGTGAGGTGACCGGCGGTGAGGCGGCGGCGGAAGCCGCGAGCGGGGAGCCAAATCCGGGAGGCCGTTTGACAGTTTCCCCTGGGTAGGGCAACTTTGCCCGCCCACGTACCCCCTTTCAATCGTTGTTTCCCTGATGATGTCTCCTGTGTTCTTCCGACTGTTTGCCCTTTCTCTCTTCGCTTTTCTGGCTTCCTGCGCCTCCGGACCTTCGGCCGGCCAGACTCAATACTTGGAGGCTTTTTCGCCGGGCATGGTGCCCCATTCGGCGATGTACAATTCCGATATGGACTCGTATTGGGATGGCGAGGGCCTCAGCGGCGCTCCCAGCATCGTCATCGATCTCAGCGATCAGCGGGCCTATTTTTACAAGAGCGGCCAGCTCGCCGGCGTCTCGGCCCTGTCCACGGGCAATCCGAGCCATGCCACCAAGCTGGGTCAGTTTAAGATCATGGAGAAGGATCAGTGGCACAAATCCAACCTGTACGGCGACTATGTCGATGGCGCCGGCAATGTGGTGATGGCCAACATCGACGTGACCAAGGACAAAGCGCCGCCCGGCACCCGCTTTGAGGGTTCGAAAATGCATCATTTCATGCGCTTTACCGGCGGCATCGGCATGCATGAAGGGTTCCTGCCGGGTTACCCGGCCTCCCACGGCTGCGTGCGCATGCCCGGCCACATGGCCCAGATTTTTTACAACAACGTCGTCCGTGGCACCCCAGTCACGGTGCGTCCCTGATCCGCCGACCTGAGTTTCATGCCTGAGTTGCCCATTGAAGTCAGTGTCGATGACACCAGCTACCTCATGGGTGCGCCGGGGCTGCGGCCACGATTGATCGACTGCCGCGAGGAGGACGAATGGCAAATCTGCCGGATCGAAGGCGCGGAACTGGCGCCGCTGACGCGTTTCGGTGAAGAGGCCAGGACGCGCTTCACCGACACCACCGAGCACCTCATTGTTTACTGCCACCACGGCATGCGCAGCCTGCGGGCAGCGAGCTGGCTACGGGAGCACGGATTCGCCAAGGCGCAGAGCATGCGCGGCGGCATCGATGCCTGGGCAGACTTGGTGGAACCGAAAATGGCGCGTTACTGAAATCGAATCAACCCATGTCATTGCTTACTCCTCCGCCGACGGCCGTTGGCTTCAAAGAATGGGCCTACGTCTGCGATTCGCTCGTTGAGGGCGTGCAGACAATCATTCTGCGCAAAGGCGGCATTCATGAAGGACGCGGCGGCTTTGAGTGGAAGCACAACGGCTTCTTCTTGTTCCCTACGTGGTTTCACACCCAGGCGGCCCAGCTCTCCTGGGTGCCGGAGAACGCGCAGCGGGCCTTTCCTCCGGAAGAGCAGCGGACCAGTGTCGACATCGATGGTTACGCCACCCTGGAGCAGGTGTGGAAGGTGACGGATTGGGCGAGGATGGCAGCCCTCGCGCCGCTGCACATTTGGAATGAGGAGGTGGTGAAGGAGCGCTTTGTTTATGACGAAGAGAGCTGCCTGCACATCGCCCTGGTGCGCGCCTACAAGCTGCCGCGGCGCTGGAGTTTCCCATATGCAAAAAGCTACGGCGGCTGCCGGTCCTGGGTGACGCTGCCAGAGGAAGGGCTGGGCTTGATCGCCAACGCGACACCGGCACTGAACGATGCGGCGTGGCATGACGTGGCGGCAAAGCTGCGGCAGATTCTGGATTGAGGCTGGCAAGCCGGCGCCACGCGATGCAGTGTAAACCATGATAGCGATCGTTTGAAGCGGGCTTGCCATCCCGCGGACTGCGGGCGAAGAATCTGCAGCCATGGCACCCGCCGCCACCATTTCCACCGAGGATGAAGCCGTCCGCCCCACGCATGTGGAGGTGAATCTCGGCCGGCTGGCGGCGAACCTCGCCGCCACTCGCGCGCATGTGCGGTCCGCCAAGGTGATGACCATTCTCAAGGCCAATGCGTATGGCCACGGTTTGGTGCCCGTGGCGCGCCACATGGTGCGCTGCGGTGCAGACTACCTCGGCGTCGCCTTCCTGGAGGAAGGCATCTTGTTGCGCAAGGAGGGCCTCAGCATCCCCATCCTGGTGTTGGGCGGCATCGCCGGGGAACAGCTTCCGCTCTTTCTGAAGTACGATCTCACCATCACCGCGCCGTCTTTGGAAAAACTGCGGTTGATCGATGCCGCCGCCGGCTCTCTAGGATTGCGTGCGCGTGTGCATCTGAAGGTGGACACGGGCATGGAACGCATCGGCATTCATTATTACAATGCCAGCCAATTGCTTGAGGCCAGTCTGGCCTGCCGCCATGTCGACGTCGAAGGCATTTATTCGCATTTCGCCAACGCCGACAGCGCCGATCTCAGTCATGCGCGCGTGCAGTTGGAACGCTTTCATGAAGTACTTCATTTTTATCCTAAGCGCGGCCTGCCCATGCCGCTGCGCCACATCGCCAATAGCGCCGCCATCCTGCAGCTTCCCGAAAGCCACCTGGATATGGTTAGGCCAGGCATCATGCTTTATGGCGTCTATCCCTCGTCCGAATGCGCGCGCACGGTGACCGTTGAACCCGCGCTGACCTGGAAGAGCAAAGTGGCCTACTTCAAGGTGGTGCAGCCCGGCCACCCGGTGAGCTACGGCTCGACCTGGCAGAGTGACCAGCCTGTGCGCATCGTCACCGTCCCCGTCGGTTATGGCGACGGCTACTTCCGCGCCCTCTCCAATCACGCCGAAGTCATCGTCCGCGGTGAGCGTCATCCCGTCGTCGGCCGCGTCTGCATGGATCAAGTCATGGTGAACATCGGCCAAGGCACCGCCTACAACGGCGACGAAGTCATCCTCCTCGGCTCCAGCAACGGCGCCACCATCACCGCCGCCGAAATGGCCGACTGGGCCGGCACCATCCCCTACGAG
>JAXMIV010000136.1:0-4359 GCA_034377045.1 Prosthecobacter sp.
CTCCGCACGCAGAAAGCCCGCTTCCCGCGCTCCCGTGATGAAGCCGAGCAGCCCATCAAAGAAGCCCGCCACATTGAGCAGGCCGATGGGCTTCCCGTGGAAGCCGAGTTGCAGCCAGGTCAGGGACTCAAACAATTCATCAAGCGTGCCAAACCCGCCGGGCAGGGCAATCACGCCGTCACAGAGGTCCGTCATCATCTGCTTGCGCTCATGCATGGACTTCACCACATGGAGCTGCGTAGCGCCGACATGGGCCAGTTCCTTGTCCATCAGGGATTGCGGGATCACGCCAATGACCTCCCCACCCGCGCTGAGCGCCGCATCCGCCACCGCCCCCATGAGCCCCACCTTGCCACCGCCGTAAACGATGCCGATGCCCTGGCCGGCGAGGTAACGAGCCACGGCCGCAGCGGCCTCCCGGTAGATGGGCAGGCTGCCGCTATTGGCTCCGCAGTAAATCGCAATGCGCATGTCCGTTCGTGAGTCATGAGACCGCCGGTGTCAAGGCGGGACCGGGGTTTCAGTATCGACGCGATCAATGATCGATTCTGACGAATCAATTATCGTTGTTAGGGCTCCGTCATCTACAATTGCCCCCATGGAACTACTCTACTTCCTTGGTCTCGTCTTCGTGGCTTACCTGCTCTTCGCGCCGCTCATCGCGTTGATTCGGTCCGCCAGTGCCCAGCGGAAGGTCGATGATCTCGAGGGCCGGATCAGCGACCTGCGCACCCAAATCCACGGCCTGCACGTCCGCCTCGCACGAGAAAGCCCGGAACCCATGCCCCTGCCGGCACCCGCTCCAGCCCCCCCAGCCCCGCCACCGGTCGCATCCGTCCCTGTTGCGGCACCGCCGCCCCTGCCGCCACCGTCGCCCGTTCCACCACCCTTGCCACCTCGCGTCACGGCAGCACCGCCGCCGCCACCGCGACCCTTGCCGCCCCCCGCCAAGCCCGCGATCTCTCTGGAGCAGTTTCTCGGTGTGAAGCTCTTCGCCTGGATCGGCGGGCTGGCGCTGTTTTTGGGCATCGTCTTTTTTGTAAAGTATGCCTTTGAGCACAATTGGGTTTCACCGGCTCTGCGCACAACCGTTGGTTTTCTCATCGGCGGCGGACTGGTTGCTACAGGGGCGATCATGCGGGGCAGCAAGACGTATCAAGTGCTGGCGCAGACGCTCGCCGCCACGGGTGTCTTGATTCTTTACGGCGTCACCTATGCGGCCCATGAGCTGTATCACTTCGCGGCCTTTGGTGACTTCAGCACCTTTGCTTACATGTCGCTCATCACGACGGGCGCCTTCTTCCTGGCCGTGCGGATGAATGCCCAGGTCATCGCCGTTCTCGGCATGGCCGGTGGTTTTCTGACGCCGTTTTTGGTGAACACGGGGAAAGACAATCCCCTGGGTCTTTTCGGCTACATCATGCTGCTTGATCTCGGTCTGATGACCGTCGCCAAACACCGGCGCTGGCATTATTTGATCCTCTGCGCCGCGGGCGGCACCGTGTTGATGCAGATGGGCTGGGTCGGCCGCTTCTTCGCTGCCGGGCATTATGCGGAAGGCGCGGCGGTATGGATTCCCATCACCATCCACCTGTTCTTCCCCGCCCTATTCACGCTGGCGACGGCGTGGCTGCGCGGCAAAGACCGAGACAGCCTGCATCCTGCGTTGGGTGGACTGGCGACGGCAGCCTGGAGTTTGATGGTGGCCTTCGCCTTTCTCAATGAGCCCGCCATCACCTCGCGTCCGCTGATCTTGAATGGCTTCCTCTTTGCCATCAATGCCCTGGTCCTGCTGCAGATCTGGCTGCAACCGCGTGTCGCTCCCGCACAGTGGGTGGTGGCCCTGGCGACCTTTCTGCATCTCGCCCTTTGGAGTGAGAAATTCCTGACGGAGGGAACGCTGGTCGTCGCTTTGCTGAGTTACTTGTTGTTCGGCCTCATGCACACGGGTTTTGCACTGCTGTTCATGAAGCGCCATCCGGAGTCGATGTCCACGCACCGGCACGGCATCTGGCTGGGGCCGGTGGCAACGGTGCTCATCATGATTCCGATTTGCACCCTGCCGTCGGTGCCCTTCATGGTTTGGCCCGCGATCCTGATCTTGAATCTGTCCACCATTGCCATGGCTGCCATCACCTTCAGGCTCTTGCCAGTGCTCGCCGCGCTAGGGCTCACCCTGTTGGCCTTGGGAATGTGGCTTTTCCGCCTGCCCGTCAGCGGCGATGGGCTCTTTGGATTCTTGATCATCCTCGGCGGGTTTTCGATCCTGTTCGCCGCCGCCGGCGCCGTGCTTTCCAAGCGCCAGCCTCGGCAGCCGGGACTATCATGGTTGCCCATCGCGTCCGCGGCCTTGCCTTTCATTCTGCTGATCCTGGCGTCTCAGCGGTTGCAATTGGCCGACCCTTCCCTGCTCTTTGGCATGGGGCTGCTGCTGGTGGGCTTTCTGCTGTTCATGATGCGCAAGACGAAGCTGCCAGAACTGGGCGCGACCGCTCTAGTCTGCATGACGGCGCTGGAGCATGCGTGGTTTGGGAACCACCCCGGCGGAGGTGTGTCGTCGACAGGCGAACTGGCGTGGTTCGTCGGCATTGCCGCCATCTTCGCGGTTCATCCCTTCATTTGGCGCCGGCACTTTCAAGACACGGCCTTGCCATGGATCGTCTCCGCTTGTGCATGGGTGGTGCACTTTCCCTTGGTGTACGATGTCATCAATCCAAAGGATTTCGAGGGCTTGGTCCCGGCCGCTTTTGCTCTTCCCGCGCTGGCGAGTTTGGCGGTGGTGCTGAAATGGCCGGCGGCGGCGGACGCGAGGGTGCGGCAGCGTCAGCTCGCCTGGTTTGGCGGCGTGGCGCTCGTCTTCATCACCCTCATCTTCCCGATCCAGTTCGACCGTCAATGGCTCACCCTGAGCTGGGCGCTGGAAGGCGCGGCGCTTTGCTGGCTCTATACCCGCGTGCCGCATGCCGGACTCAGAAAGGTGGGTGTCGGATTGCTGATCACCACGTTCCTGCGTCTGGCGATCAATCCGGCCGTGCTCAGTTACCACGAGCGTAGCGGGACGCCGATTTGGAACTGGTTTCTCTACACCTACGGCATCGTGGCGCTGGCGCAGTTTGCCGCCGCCTGGTGGCTGGCGCCGCCGCGTGATCGCCTGGGCGCCTTCAATGTGCGCGCCATAGCCTGGACCTTTGGCGCCATCCTGCTCTTCCTGCTGCTGAACATCGAGATCGCCGACTATTTTGCCCCGCCCGGACAACGGTTTGTCGCGTTTGAATTCGGCGGTCATTTTGCCCGCAGCATGACGTACAGCATCGCCTGGGCGCTGTTTGCGCTGGCGCTGCTGGTGACCGGTTTCCGGGCGCGGGTGCCGGTGGCGCGTTATGCGGGCATCGGCCTCATGGGAGTGACGCTGCTGAAGCTGTTCTTCAACGACTTGGCGAACATCGGCAGCATCTACCGCATCGGCGCGCTGATCGCCGTGGCGGTGATCGCCTTGGGGGCGTCTTTCCTGTATCAGCGGTTTTACAGCCGCGAAAATCCGTCAGCGAACGATGGTTCTTAGCCACCAAAGATGCCGCCGCCCGCGAATACGCTTGTATTTGGCCGGGAGGAGGATTCTTTCCAGCCCGCTCGCGTTCACTCCAATCCCAAACCATTATGGCACACACCCTCCCCCCCCTCCCTTACGACAAGGCAGCCCTTGAGCCGCACATCGATGCGACCACGATGGAAATCCATCACAGCAAGCACCACAACACCTACATCACCAATCTGAACAACGCCATCGCCAACAAGGACGACCTGAAGTCAAAGACGATCGAAGAGCTCTGCAAGAACCTCAACAGTGTGCCCGAAGACATCCGCACGGCGGTGCGCAACAATGGCGGCGGCCACTACAACCACACCCTGTTCTGGAACATCATGGGCCCAAACGCCGGCGGGGCGCCCACCGGCGGCCTGGCCGATGCGATCAACGCCGCCTTCGGTTCCTTCGACGCCTTCAAGGAAGCCTTCGCCAAGGCTGGCACGACCCGTTTCGGTTCCGGCTGGGCCTGGCTGGTACTGAAGGACGGCAAACTCGCCATCACCTCCACGCCGAATCAGGACAATCCGCTCATGGACAACAGCGGCACGCCGATCCTCGGCATGGACGTCTGGGAGCACGCCTACTACCTCCCGTATCAGAATCGTCGTCCGGACTACATCGCCGCGTTTTGGAACGTGGTGAACTGGAAGGCCGTGGCCGACCCCTTCCCCAAGGCCCATTAATCGCCGCGCTTCAGCTTGATTCACGCGCCCAACCGGCGCCGGTTTCGCGCTTTTTGTTAGAAGCGGGGACCTGACATCACGCGGAGCGTG
>JAXMIV010000137.1:0-3048 GCA_034377045.1 Prosthecobacter sp.
GTGCGCGCAATGCCATAACCATCCTTTCGACCGCTGGACGATGGACGACTATCGTGGCTTCGTGGCTTTCTTCAGCCAGATTGGCCGGAAAGTGGGCGAAGATCCTCGCGAGAAGATCGTCTTCAACAGCGGCGGCGGCGAGTCGCGGAATCCTGTCGGTAACAAGGTCGTCCCTCCCAAATTTCTGGGTGGAGAAGCGCCCGACGCCAAGGGCAAGGACCGTCGCCAACTCCTGGCGGACTGGGTCGCATCGCCCGAGAATCCCTGGTTCCCCAAGCACATTGCCAACCTGATCTGGGCGCAATACATGGGCGTCGGGATTGTTGAGCCGGTGGACGACGTGCGCATTTCCAACCCCGCCTCCAATCCCGAACTGCTCGAAGCGCTGGCTAAAAAAGTGGTGGAATACAAATACGACCTGCGTCGGACAGTGCGCGACATTTGCAATTCCCGCACCTATCAGACGGCCACCCGTCCGAACGAAACCAACGAACTCGACAAGAGCAACTTCGCCAAGGCGACCATCCGTCGCATGCGCGCCGAGGTCATGCTGGACTCCATCAGCCAGGTCACGGAGACCAAGGACAAGGAGAAATTCCGTGGACTCCCGGCGGGCTCGGGCTCGGTGGAAATCGCCGATGGCCGCACCACCAACTACTTCCTCACCACCTTCGGACGCCGGGATCGTGAAACGATCTGCAGCCGTGAAGAGGTGGGGCCGACCCTCAGTCAGGCGCTTCATCTCCTCAACGGCGAGACGATTGAAAACAAGATTGCCCAGGGCGGCGTGATCAAAAAGCTGATGTCCTCAAATCGGACACCTCGCGAGATCACGAGCGAACTCTTCCTGCGCTGCTTCGGACGTTTCCCGAACGAAACCGAACTCGTGAAGTTGGAAAAATACTGGGGGGTCACCGAGGAACAACCCAAGGCCTATCATGACATTTTCTGGGCGCTCTTGAACGCCAAGGAATTCATGTTCAACCACTAATTCCATCGTGAAGAAAATTGCCGTCCTTACCGCCACCATTGCCGCCGCGTTCAGCGCGCACGGCCAGGAAAAGATCACCTTTGACGATCACGTCATGCCGATCTTTCGGAATGCCTGTCTGAATTGTCACAATCCGGATAAAAAGAAAGCCGGCCTCGATCTGTCGACCTACCAGGCGACTCTCCAAGGCAGCGAAAACGGCAAGGTGGTTCAGTCCGGCAATGCCGCCGCGAGTCTGCTCTACAAGTGTATCAGCGGAAAGGAAGAGCCGAAGATGCCGCCGAAAGGCGACCAGTTGAACGAGGCGGAGCTGGCCATCATGCAAAAGTGGATTGCCGGCCAGTTGCTCGAAAATGCCACCGGCAAGGCCATCGCCGTGGCCAATAATAACGTGCAGGTGGCGGTCGTTTCCCTGGATCGTCCCGACGGCCCGCCCCCCATGCCGGGCGATCTCCCTCTGGAACCATACGTCCGCACCCGGGCGAGCAACGCCTTGACCGCCCTCGCGGTCAGTCCCTGGGCGCCGCTCGCAGCCGTCGGTGGGCAAAAACAGGTCATCCTTTACAACACGGACACCCTGGCGCCGCTCGGCGTGTTACCGTTTCCGGAAGGTTTTCCCGCCGTCATTCGTTTCAGCCGCAATGGGCAACTCTTGTTGACCGGTGGTGGACTTGGCGGCAAATCGGGCAAGGTTGTTCTCTGGAACATCAAGAGCGGGGAACGGGTCGCCACTCTCGGCAATGAGTTTGATCAGGTGCTGGCGGCCGATTTGAGCGCCGATCAGCAATTTGTGGCCTTGGGCGGACCGACGAAGCTCCTGAAGATTTACGCCACCAAGGACGGCAAACTCCTCCATTCGATCAAAAAACACACCGATTGGGTCACCGCGATCGCGTTCTCGCCCGATGGCCGATACCTGGCCAGTGCCGACCGGAGCGGCGGTATCCAGGTCTGGGAAGGCGCCACCGGCAAGGAATTCAATACGCTGCCCGGTCATAAGGCCATGGTCACGGGACTCGCCTTCATGCCCGGAGTCGTGGCTTCTTCCAGCGAAGATGGGAAAATCGCCCTGTGGGATGCGAAGGAAGGCAAACTGATCCGCGAATGGGCCGCGCACCTGGGCGGCGCCGCGTGGGTGGACTTTACGCCGGATGGCCGGCTCGTCTCGTGCGGACGCGACAAGATCGCCAAAGTCTGGGACCAGACCGGCAAACAACTCGGCAAAACTGAGCCGATGGCGGACATCGCGCTGCGCAGCGCGCTGAGCAACGACCGCGTGATTGTAGGAGACTGGACCGGGCAGATCCGGGTGACCGATCTCACCGGCAAATTGCTCGGGGAACTGAGCTCGAATCCTCCGGCCTTGGCCGACCGCGTCACGCAGACGGCCAAACAACTTGCCGAGGCGCAGTCCTCCATTCCCGTGTTGCAGCAGCAACTCGCGGCAGCCGAGGCCTAGCTCAAGGCTGAGCAGATTGTGGCGGACGAGAATCGCAAGACGGTCCTTGCCAATGCGGAGACGAAGAGAGCGGAGGCGCAAAAGAATGTCGAAGCCTTGAAGGCCGCCATTCCTCAAGCCGAAAAACGGATTGCGGAGCTGAAAGGCAAGGCGCCTGCCGCGCAACAGACCTTCAACGCGGCCAAGGCTGCCGTGGAAGCGGCCCAGAAGGCCCTGGCGGAAAAACAGACCACCGCCACCACCGCGACCGCGCCGGAGATCGAAGCAGCCCAGCGCGAGGTCGTGGCAAAAACGGCCGCCCGCGACGAAGCCCAGAAACAAGCCGAAGCGCTCAAGACGCAACTGACGCAGGCCGAGGCGGAACTGGCGAAAATGCGCGGCCCGCAGCCGGCGAAAATCGCGGCCGCGGAAAAGGCTCTGCAGCAGACGGCAGCTCAATTGGCCGAGGTGAAGAAGCCCGTGCCGCCAGCGCCCGCGGTGACCGCCGCGCAGCAAGCTTTGGCCAAGGTCAAAACCGCGCTGGAACAGTCGACCGCGCAGCTCGCATCGGCCAAGGCCGACACCGAACGTTGGAAGATTGCCCAGGTTTTGCAGGCCT
>JAXMIV010000138.1:0-4090 GCA_034377045.1 Prosthecobacter sp.
CCTTCGCGTAAAACCGCGTCCCCGCGCACGAGCAAAGGCTGGCACTCGCGAGGATCACGGCGGCGAAAAAGCAGGGGAATCGAAGGTTCATGTTAGCCGGCATCCATGCGACGCAGATCGCTGCCAGTCAATCGCCACGAACCGCCTATTCCGTGATTGCTCTGTCTTTGGGTTCCTGATCCCAGAGGGACAACCACGGAAAGTCACTAAAGACACGGAACCCAGAAGAAGCTCATCATTCCGATGACGAGAGGGTGCTCTTGAGGACTGAGACGCGATTCGGCCTCTCAAAAGTAGATCAGTTGGGCCCCAACTGATTGCTTCTTCGCAGGCCGTCCCGCAGCAAGTTCCAAACGCGCGCAATTTCATGATAAATTCACGCCATGAAAGGTCCAGCCAAGCCCACGAAAAGCTCCGGCACCCACCGCAAGACCCCGCAAGACCCGGCCAGGGAGATCGGTCTGACGGATACCACGCAAAGTAGTGCTGAGCTTTAGCTCGCACCGATGTCTTTCTGCGACAATTAACCTATAGCCCTCAAGCCTGCCACGCGCTGAAGCGCATAACTACTTTTCGAAGGCTTCGGCCAAAAAAAGCCGAAGCCTCCGATCTCGCCGCCTGCGGCTCGGAGGCTGAAGCGACAACGGCACCAACACCTGGCAGCCATGGCAAACGCAAAAGGCGCGCACTGGAAGATGCCATCGCCGGGTTGCCCGTGACCGAGGTCATCATCGATCCCGAGGAGGTCAAAGCCGATCCCGCCGCGTGGGCCTGCATCGGTGCGGAGGAGACCAGGCTCATCGACTACAGCACAGCGCGCCAATCATGGAGCGCCTTAAAGCCAGACGCGAGCATCTCCAAGCCAGTCACAAACATCTGCCGCGCAGTCTCACGGGAGAAGCGCTCAGCTATGCCCTCAACCAGTGGGCCAAGCTGTGCGTGTTCCTGCACGACGGCCGTGTGCAACCGAAGCGAAGCGGAGATAGCCAGACGAAGGCTGCCCGAAGGGCGAGCGAGGCAAATCGACAACAACCTTACCGAGAACGCGATCCGACCCAGTGCCATCGGCAAAAAGAACTGGCTGTTCATGGGCGATGCGCAAAGCGGCGATCGCGCCGCCGCGTTCTACACCTTGATAGGCAACTGTCACCGCGAAGGCATCGACGCCATCGCCTACCTAACAGACATCTTCACCCGCCTGCCCAGCGAAACCAACCAGACCGTGCATCGGCTGACGCCGAAAGCCTGGGCCGCCGAACAAGCGGCATTGCTCCAAGCTGTGGCGCAGACCTGCGTCGCTGCACTATAGGTCCCCGCCGCCTGTCAAGCTTCCGGTGACGGGAGCCGGATTGACGGATACGCATCCTCGCCTACTTCCCCAATCGCATCACCTCGGCGGCCATTGAGTCCATCAACGGCATCATCCAGACCGCACGCCGCCGCGCCAGAGGCTTCCGCAACTTCGACAACCTCAAGGCCATCTCCTATTGGATGGCTGGCGATCTCAACCTCAAAATCCCTTCAGCTTTTACCCATCCAGTCTAGCGACGCGCCCTTTTTATTGGGTGGCGCGCACCTTCATCTCGCGTACGTACATTCCATAAACTAAGTTGGCCAGCAAATCAAAATAACCCCTCGAGGGATCGTGCGAGGCCTCAACAGATCGGGTGCCTATACCAGAAAAAGTAACGTAAACATAGTTGGGACCGGAATCCTCCGTCTTCCCAGATGAAAGCTTCAAATAAAGAGCATCCGACGTTCCTCCTGGCGGTGGGATAGAGTAATTACTCCGTTCCATGTGAGTGATAAGATCACGAAGTTCGCGTATCGCATTTTCATCGTGTGTAGACCAGTGAAACTCCATACGCCCCCTCTTTCCATCAGAACGCCTTATCCATCCATCAACCACCACCGGCGAATGGGCAAATGCTGCTTCCATTTCCCGCTGAAAGGTCTTTGGCGAGTCGTCCGCGAGAGAATACGCCGACGACGACAGCAACCCTATTAATATAATGATATACTTCATCGGAGGTCAACTTTAGGGTAGCGGCTGTGGTGGAGGCAATGCCGGGGTAGGTGACTGGGGATTCGGTACCATTTTGATGTTGAATCCTGGTGAACCATCAAAGTGGAATTGGGGTCAGGGGGGAAATGGGGTCAGAGAAGTGAGCAAAAATTGACAAATTGCCTTTCATTCATCTTTATGGGTTCGCGGTTGGACTTTCAGGTAGGCTGCCAGGCCTGGGAGCAGTTTGCGCTTCAGTTTCGGTTTGTCCAGCCGCCGGAGTTGCTGACTCTCTGCCTGAAATACCACTTGCCTTTTCACCGGTTAATCCCCCCGGTACTTCATGTTCACCGCCGCTGCCGTCGTCCAAGATCCTCACGTGCCTGTCCCGTCCCTCAGCCCTTTTTTCTGTCAGCCCTCCACCCATACCGCCATGCCCGGGAACGCCCAGCGGAATCGAAAGAGCAAAATAGGGGGAAATGGGGATCGATGGGGATTCCAAATCCCCATGACAACTCACTGATCCTCAGCCTTTTGCGCTAGAAATCCAAGAATTGGGGATCAACGAAAATCTCCCCATGGGATCTCATCTCCCACCTTTCATGCCTGATTCAAATCCAGAAGTCATTATCGTCGGCGCCGGCCCGGCGGGCTGCACGCTGGCGGCGCTGCACGCTCAGCGGGGACTTCAGTGCCTGGTCTTTGATGATGACAAGCGGCCTGGCCTCCTCGTCGGTGAATCGCTCATTCCGGGTGTGGTGCCCGTGTTTCGCCAGCTCGGCATTGAAGATCGCGTTGCCGCCATCTCCACGCGCAAGCCGGGCGCTTCCTTCTTCGTCTCCGATGACGGCCCGCGCATCCACTTCAGTTTCACCAATGTCGAGGGCCATCTGCCGCCCTACGCCTACAATTCACCGCGGCCCGAGTTGGACAATCTGCTTCGCGTCCGCGCCGAGGAACTCGGCGTGACCTTTGTCCATGCGCGCGCAGAGTTGGAAGCCTGCGAACGCGATGGCCAGCCGTCCGTCCGGCTCAGCGCCCGCAGCCGTGAACTGGGGGGACTCGATCCGCAGGCTGAGCCGCTGCTCGTCGACGCTTCGGGCCGCGCTCGCGTCTTTTCGCGCGTGATGAATATTCCCGCCGTGCGCGGTGGGCGCGACGACATCGCCTACTTCGCGCATTTCGAAGACTTCGATCATGATGAAGTCGCTCCCGGCCAGGTCATCATTTCCGTGCTGCGCGCGGGCTGGGCCTGGCGCATCCCGCTGCCGGGCCGGTTATCTGTCGGCATCGTCGTCAGCAAAGAACACGCCCGCACCCTTGGCGGCACGGCGGAGGAGCGGCTGGAAAACGCCATCCGCCAGGAACCCATTCTCAGGGACAAAGGCGCGCGCGCCCGCCGCGTGTCACCGGTGATGACCTACACCAACTACCAGCTCCTCTCCGAACGCGGTCACGGTCCCGGCTGGGTACTGTTGGGAGATGCCTTCGGCTTCGTGGATCCCATGCTTTCGCCAGGGCTCTTCATGTCCTTGGAAGGCGCGCGTCAGTTGGACGACTGTGTCTTCTCCCACGGCAAAGACATCCTGCGCCAGCCGGAGGCGTTGAATCGCGCTCTATCCCGTTATGCGGCTCGCGTCGTCCATTGGCATCATGCCTGGACCGAACTCGTGCAGTACTTTTACGACGGCCGCATTTTCCAAATGCACCTCGCCGGCAAGAACCTCGCAATGAAGCCTTCCCCCTTCAATCTTGCCAGCGTAATGGAGCGCCACACCACCTTCCATCTCGCTTCCATGGCTTCCGGCGGCAAGACCCGCTCCCCCTACAGCCGCGCCCTGATCCGTTTCCTTGCCAAACATTTGGTTTGGGGCGTCCCACCCGCCCAGGCCTTCGCCGTCCGCGATACTCAAGCCGTTCTTCCCAACACTCGCAACGCCGCCTGATCTTATGAGTCTTCCTCTCCGCCTAACAGCATTTGCAACACTCCTGCTGCTCGCCTCTTGCAGCACTCCCATCACAGGCGGAAACCGCAGCGTCTATGGTGACAAACCCGGGCCTAAGGGTTTCTCCACCGTCATTATC
>JAXMIV010000139.1:0-4108 GCA_034377045.1 Prosthecobacter sp.
AAATTGCCGACCAACTCGATCTCAGCGTCCACACCGTGGACACCTACCTGCGCCGCGTTTATGAAAAGCTGGCGGTCAATACCCGTACCGGCGCGGTGGCGAAGGCGCTGAAGGAGGGGCTGATCTGATGTCACGTGCATGCGTGGCACAAGGTCGTGGCACAAGTCACGTTTAAGCAGGGTGATGCGTTTCCTTTGGCTCAGTGTGCTCCTTCCAGTTTTCGGCTTCGCGGCGGATCTGCCGAAAGTCGAAGACCGTACCGACTGGTGGAGCCTCAAGCCGCTGATGCGTCCGGCGGTGCCGGTGATGAAGAAGGGCAAGGCCACAACTGTCATCGATGCCTTTGTTGGCACCAAATTGGAGGCGATGGGTTTTGTCCGATCTCCGGAAGCGAATGCGCGGGCCTTGATTCGGCGGCTCTATTTTGATCTCATCGGACTTCCGCCCGCTCCAGAGGCTGTTGAAGCGTTTGTCACCGATTACGCCACCGGCAAAGATGCGGCGTATGAACGCCTGGTGGATGATCTGCTGGCCAGCCCGCGCTACGGCGAACGCTGGGCGAGGCATTGGCTGGATGTGGTGCATTACGGCGAAACACATGGTTATGACAAAGACAAGCCGCGCAACAACGCCTGGCCCTATCGTGATTACGTGATCCGCGCCTTCAATGCGGACAAGCCCTATGCCCGCTTCGTGCAGGAGCAGATCGCCGGGGATGTGCTGTATCCGGGAACGCCGGACGGCATTACCGCCCTGGGGTTGATCGCCGCCGGGCCCTGGGATTTGATCGGCCACATGGAAGTGCCGGAATCCAAGACGGACGGCAAGATCGCGCGGCATCTGGATCGGGATGACATGGTGCAAAATACCTTTGGCACCTTTTGCAGCCTCACCGCGCAGTGCGCCCAGTGCCATAACCACAAGTTTGATCCCATTACGCAGCAGGACTACTACCGCCTGCAGGCGGTGTTCGCCGCCGTGGATCGAACGGAACTAAAGTACTATTCCGATGCGGCGCAGATGAGGCAATTTACGGACCTGCAAAAGCGCCGCCAAGATGCTGTGGCAGATTTGGCGGCCGTCGAGGAGCCTTTGAAGACAAAGGCAGGGAAAGCCTATCTTGAGCTGACGCGACGCATCGAAGGCGCTTCCGCCAAGGCGGCCGAGAAGCTGGGCAACACGCGCCCTGACTTCGGCTATCATAGCGCGGTCGCACCGAAGCAAGACACGGCAAAATGGGTGCAAGTGGATCTGGGCCGGCATGTGGCGATCGAGCGTGTGGTTCTCAGGCCTTGCTACGATGATTTTAACTCCATTGGCGCGGGGTTTGGTTTTCCGGTCCGCTTTAAGATTGAAGCCAGTGATGACCCGGAGTTCAAGACCGGTGTGACCTTGTTTTGGCGTCGGCATGATCAGACCTTCATGAACGATTTCCCCAATCCCGGGCTGCAACCTTTTACCGTCGAAGGAGCCGGTGATGAGGATATCAAAGGTCGCTACGTGCGCGTCACCGCCGTGAAACTCGCGGCACGCAAAGCTGATTACATCTTCACTCTGGCCGAGTTGGAAGTCGTTGACAAAGCCGGGAAGAATCTGGCGGTTGCCCGTCCGGTCAGTGCTCTCGACGCCATTGAAGCGCCACCGCGCTGGCGCAAGGCGAACCTTACGGATGGTATCGCGCCGGAAGCGCCGTCGAAGGATGAGAAGGATACGCTGCTGCGGGATCGGGAGGCCCTGCTGCTGAGCCAAGCCGATGCCGCCGCCAAAGAGAAGTTAGTGAACTGCCGCCGCGAGATTGGGATGATCGAAGCCGCGCTGAAGAAGCTGCCGGCGCCCCAGAGTGTTTACGCCGGCGGTGTGCACAACGGTTCGGGAGCGTTCCGTGGCACGGGGTATAGTGGTGGCAAGCCGCGGCCGATCTTTCTTTTGAAGCGGGGTGATGTGAAGAATCCGGATCAGGAAGTGGGCCCGGCGGCTGTGGAGGCGATTGCAAAGTTGAGCGGGTTATCCGATGCTTTTGCAAAGACCGATGATGAAGGCGCGCGCCGGGCCGCTTTGGCTGAGTGGATCACGGACTCGCGCAATCCCTTGACATGGCGCAGCATCGTCAATCGAATGTGGCAATATCATTTCGGACGTGGCTTTGTTGACACCCCCAATGATTTCGGACGCATGGGTACACTGCCGAGCCACCCAGAACTGCTCGACTGGTTGGCGGTGACCTTTCGCGATGACTTGAAGGGCTCTCTAAAAGGGCTGCACAAACTCATGGTTATGAGCGCCACCTATCGGCAGGCCTCCAGTTGCGAAAGTAAATCGGGGAGCAACCCCGCCTTGGTCGATGCGGACAATCGCCTCCTGTGGCGGCAAAATCGCAGGAAGCTCGATGCCGAAAGCATTCGCGACAGCGTGCTGACCGTCAGCGGCAAACTGGATCTCACCATGGGAGGCCCAAGCTTCCAGGACTTCGTGATCGAAAAGCCGCAGCATTCGCCGCATTACGAATACCTGCTGCATGATCCTGAAGACTCTAAATCCTGGCGGCGCAGTGTCTACCGCTTCATCGTGCGCAGCCAGCAGCAACCATTCATGACGGTGCTGGATTGCGCTGATCCGTCGATGCGGGTGGACCGGCGCAACGAGTCACTGAGTCCGCTGCAGGCGCTGGCGATGATGAACAACGGCCTCATGGTGGTGATGGCGCGACATTTTGCCGAGCGGGTGGAGAGAGAAGCCGGAAATGTGGAAGCCCAGGCTCGGCGCGCGTTTTTTCTAGCAGCCGGCAGGCCGCCCGATAAGGACGAGCAATCCGAAATGACCGCTTACCTGCGCGCGAATGGATTGCCGAATCTTTGCCGATTACTCATGAACCTCAATGAGTTTGTCTTTGTGGACTGATTAAAGCGCAAAGTTCTCGCGTTGAAAGAGGGGTCCGATTTAGCCTGCGGGCTGATATCTCATGTCGCGTCCATCCTCCCTTTCTCCGGTGTTGCTGCTAAGTTCGCTTAGCTTGTTGAGTGCCTTTTTGCTCTTCCAGGTGCAGCCGGTCATCAGCAAATTCATCTTGCCCTGGTTTGGCGGCAGTCCGGGAGTGTGGACGACTTGCATGCTGTTTTTCCAGGTGGTGCTGTTTGGGGGCTATGCCTATGCGCACCTATTGACGCGGTTGCGCCCACGCTACCAGGGGATCATTCACGCCTTGCTGGTGCTGGCGGCACTGTTTTTCCTGCCGATCGCTCCGGGAGATTCCTGGAAGCCGACGGGTACGGAAGATCCCTCGTTTAGAATTCTGTTCTTGTTGTTAGGCACCGTGGGACTGCCGTATTTTGTATTGTCCAGCACCAGTCCCTTGACGCAGGTCTGGTTTACCCGCGCGGTGCCCGGGGGCAGGCCTTGGCGGTTGTATGCCCTTTCAAACCTTGGCTCCCTGGTGGCGTTGCTGAGCTATCCATTCTTCTTTGAAGTGCGTTGGGATGTGACACAGCAGACGTGGATCTGGTCCGCGGCTTTTGTCGCCTTTGCGCTGCTGTCGATTTCGGTCGCCCTGAAGGACAGGCAGAAGGCGGGGTTTAAGCCGATGGATGAAACGCAGGATTTTGTCGTTGAGATCATTGAGAAGCCGCAATGGTGGCGGCGCCTGCTGTGGGTGCTTTTACCCGCCAGCGCCAGCGCCATGCTGCTCGCCACGACCAATCACGTCTGCCAGGATGTGGCGGTCATTCCCTTCATGTGGGTGGTGCCGTTGAGCCTGTATTTGCTGACCTTCATCATCTGTTTCGAGCACGAACGCTGGTATGTTCCCGCAGGCTGGACGCTGGCGGCCATGACGGTGCTTTTTACCACGGGCGCGGGATTCGACCGCAGCCAGGGCTTCTTGAAGAAACTGAAATTGGAAACCGTGGAGTGGCACCCACAATTGGAGACATGGATTGCCTACTGGCAGGGCTTCGACTTTGACCGGAACTTCACGGCGGAACTGGTGCTGTGCTTCACGGCGATGTTTCTTGCCTGCATGGTTTGTCACGGAGAACTGGCGCGGTTGAAGCCGCATACCTCGAGGCTCACGGAATTTTATCTGCTCATGTCAGCCGGTGGCGCGCTTGGCGGC
>JAXMIV010000140.1:0-2823 GCA_034377045.1 Prosthecobacter sp.
AATTTCTCTGCTCCTTTGCCTCTCTGCGGTAAAACCATGCATGCTGTTAGGTGTGCGCGGAGCCTGCGGAGATGAGGCAGGTCATTCATTCCGGGTTCCGTGTATTCCGTGGTTGTACTTCAGGGATCAGGAAGCCAAACATTGATCAACCACGGAATACACCGAACACACGGAAGGGGATCAGCAATCCCCTCATTCATTCCTTTGCTATCCATTCCTTTGCTATCCATTCCTTTGCCCTGCGTCTGGGAGGAAACGACCCGGCTCAACATCGGAATGTTGAGGTACATCTCTGGCAGCGCTTCACGAAGTGTGAATCATGATTCTGCGATGATTCGTTGAGATAGGGCAAAGGAATTCAATCCTCCATTTTCTATCCTCTATCCTCTATCCTCTATCTTCCATTCCCCTGCCCTCACTCCGCTTCCCGCGTGAAGAACCGTCGCCGATGCCAAACCAACCACAGCAGGGCGAGCAGGGCCCAGGTCCAGGCGGCGTAGATGTGGTGGGAAATCATCACTTGGGGGACGAAGGCGGGGCTCATGCGGGTGAGGGCGGTGAGGATGCCGAGGAAGATGAGCAGGCGCGGAAACCAGCCGCGTTTTTCAAAGCCCGCGAGATCGCCGCTGTGACCGAAGAGTACGCGGCTGGCGACGATGAGGATGAGCAGGCCAAAGCCGCCGATGTAGAGGAGGTGCTCGATGGCGATGTGTTGCGGCACGAAGAGGCCGGCGAGGAGGATGCCGAACAAACCGGTGATCAGCGACCAGCGCAGGCCCGCGGCCAAGGACCCGCGTGGCGGCGAGCCGGGGGCTTTGCGCCAGTTCACTTCGGCCAGCAGGTAAGCGGCGGCGGTGAGGGCGCGCACGGTGCAGCCAATGATCGGCGAACCAAAAGCTTCGACAAAGAAGCTGCCCACCAGCAGCAGCGCGGCGGTGATGGCACGGAGGCGTTTGCGACGGGATGCGAGCGGCGATGCGGGATCGCCAAAGTCACGGCCGAGCATGCGTGGGAAGAGGAAGGAGCCGATGCCGAGGACGGGCGGCAGCAGCAGGCCTTGATCGAGGAGCAATCCGGCGAGGCGGAGGCGCGAGAGATCAGCCCAGGTGGACGGCAGCAGGTGCAGGAGGGCGCCGGCGCTGCCGCAAAGCAGTCCGGTGAGGGCCAGCAGCATCTGCGGCGGCGGCATTTCCTGGCGATAACGCAGGACGCGGGTGACGAGACTAACTAGAAGTGCGGTCAGGAGCGCCGCGAAGAGCGCATCTCCCCAGGCGTGTTGCAGGCGCAGGTGGCAGATGGCCCCGGCCTGATGCAGGGCGAAGAGGCCGAGCAGCTCGAGCGGTGTGAGTTTGGGCGCGGAGGCCAGGCGCGGCCCGGCGGTGCCGAGAAAGCCGATGACAAAGGCGCCGCCAAAAGCTTCGATCATCAGGCGCGCGTGGCAGTAGTTGGGAAAGAAGGTGAGCTTGCCGGCATAAAACAACGGCCAGAGCGAGACACCGATGATGGACCACACGGCGCCGCTGATGAAGAAGAGGCGAAAGGGCTCGGAGGCGAGGTGGCGGAGGGCGGAGGGGGCGGCCTTTGGAGATGGGCGGTGCCGGCAGGCGGGGAAGGACATGGACGGGGAAAGTAGTGCTCAGTGCTCAGTGCTCAGTGCTCAGTGCTCAGTAGGCGGTTGGCGGTTGGCGGTTGGCGGTTGGCGGTTTTGGGCATAGGACCTATAGGTCATATGGGGCATATAGGGCCTATCTTGCAGGGACTGTGGCGCGCCGTTACGGGGTGCGCAGCAACTTACGCACCGCATCCACACTGGGCTGGATATCGGCATCGAGCGTTTGTTCGCGATGCACGATCTCCCCACTGGCGTCGAGGACGGCGATGAGGTTGGAGTGGGCGAAGAAGCCGTCGATGAGCTGGTATTTGAAGTCGTAGGCGACGGCGGTCTGCTGGACGAGGGCTTCGGGCGCGGTGAGGAAGGTCCAGCGGGCGGGGTTTAGGTGGCGCTCATTCAGGGTCTGCGTCATCCGCGCGGGGGTGTCGTTCGTTGGGTCGATGGAGAGGAAGATGAAGCTGACCTGATCGGCATCAGCGCCGAGGGCTTTTTCGATGCGCTGCATATCACCAAGGGTACGCGGGCAGGCGAATTGGCAGCGGGTGAAGCCCATGGTGAGCACTTGCACCTTGCCGCGCAGTTTGTCCAGAGTGACGGCGCGGTCATCCTGCGTGCGCCACTCGCCATGCCTGGTGTTAGGCGTAACGGGCACTTGCAACGAACGTGTGGCGCGGAAGCCGAGGCTGGCGACGCAGTAGGCACCCTTCAAACTGGAGCGGAAGGCATAGCGCATGTAGGCGGAGTAGTTTGCCACGTCGGCAGCGAGCAGGGAACCGGCGCCGCAGAAGAGCTGGCGCTCCAGCGTGCCATCGCTGCGCCCATCCCCGACGATCATGGAGGAGTTGAAATCATGCACCCATTCCCACACGAGGCCGTGGAGGCCGCGCACACCGTGGACATTGAGCGGCGTCGTATTCACCGCGGCGAGAATGCGGGTGGCGGGCGTGGCGTACCACTCGAGCACCTGCCGCAAAAACGCGGGATCGCTGGAGGCATCGATGCGCGTGAGGTCGGCGCGCGCGGCGGATTCCCATTCATCCTGAGTCGGCAGGCGCTTGCCTAACGCTTCGCAATAAGCCTTGGCGGCAAACCAGGAGACATGGGTCACGGGCGCCTGTCGCAGCGCCTCCGCCTCGGGGCCGAGATCGAGATCACCGGCCCAGTGGCTGAGGTAATTTTCATCGGCAAGGCTGCGGCTGACCTGGGAGCGC
>JAXMIV010000141.1:0-2745 GCA_034377045.1 Prosthecobacter sp.
CGTTGGCCGATCTCAAAGTCCGCCTTGTCATGCGCGGGTGTCACCTTCAGCACACCGGTGCCGAACTCGAAGTCCACATGCTCATCCGCCACGATCGGAATCGCGGCTTGATTCTCCAGCGGCAAAGCGCGGCGCACATGCTTGCCGATCAGATGCGTGTAGCGCGCATCCTTCGGATTCACCGCCACGGCCGTATCACCCGGAATTGTTTCTGGGCGCGTGGTGGCGATCTCCAACCACGTGTCCGGCTCTTCCACCACCTGCACCTTGAAATGGTACATGAAACCCTTCTGCTGCTTCATCGTCACCTCTTCATCGCTCAGTGCGGTGAGGCTTGAAGGGCACCAGTTCACCATGCGCTTGCCGCGGTAGATGCAGCCTTTCTTGTAAAGATCCACAAACACCCGCATCACACAGCGGTTATACTCATCGTCAAAGGTGAAGCGCTCGCGGCTCCAATCGCAGGACGCGCCCAGTTTCTTCAACTGCTGAATGATGATGCCGCCGTGTTTCTCCTTCCACTCCCAAATCTTCGCCACCAACTTCTCGCGGCCGAGATCGTCGCGATGCTTGATCACACCTTCCTTTTTGAGCGTCTTCTCCACCACGTTCTGCGTCGCAATGCCCGCATGATCGGTGCCTGGCAGCCACAGCACTTCCTTCCCAAGCATGCGCGCGCGCCGCGCCAGGATGTCCTGGATCGTGTTGTTCAACACATGCCCCAGCGTCAAGATGCCCGTGACGTTCGGCGGCGGAATGACAATGCTGTAAGCAGGGCGGTTCTCACTGACGCGCTTCGGATCGGCTTCGAAGCATTTGTCATCGAGCCAGCGCTGGTACCAGCGGTCTTCCACTTCGCTCGGTGTGTAGGTCTTGGGCAGTTCGGACATAAAAGGGGCCGTGAAGATGGGGGATAAGCGCAGGATTGCAAATGCGCGCTGTCAGGGAGCGTCTTGACAAGCCGCCGCTTCCGCCTACTAATGCGCGTCCGATGAACCTCATTTCCACCTCCGCCTGCAAACCCGCGCTTCTCGTCAAGCGCGTGGTCGTCGCCGCCTGGCGCGGTGCGGTGGGATGAAGTCGTTAACCTTTTAACCAACGATTTCTCAACCCACCCCGGTCAATGGCGGTGGGTTTTTTGTTCCCCGCGATTGGCCGGTTCAAGCCGCCAACCGCTCCCATGAACACCCGCTCCGTCATCGAATCCAGACCTCTATCCGAGCTCCCGCTCACCGCTGTGTCGCCATCCCGGCCCTACGCTCCCGTGGGTCTGGTGATTGCTGCCTTCGCCGCGGTGTATCTCATCTGGGGTTCGACCTACCTGGGCATTCGTGTGGCAATCGACTCGATCCCGCCCCTGCTCATGGCGGGCACGCGCTTCATCATCGCCGGCAGTGTGCTTTACGCGGTGATGCGCCTGCGCGGGGTGCCGCGTCCCGAGCCGGGCCATTGGAAAAGCGCCGCCATCATCGGCAGCCTTCTTCTTCTGGCGGGCAATGGCGGTGTTTGTTGGGCGCAGCAAACCGTGCCCTCAGGCGTCACCGCCCTCATTGTCGCCGCCGTGCCCCTTTGGATCCTGCTGGTGGAATGGCTCCGCCGTGGCGGACAACGTCCGACCTTGCGAGTCGTGCTCGGCGTCATCATCGGCATGGCCGGCGTGGCGATCATCATTAGCAGCCGCAATGCCCTGGGCCACCCTGTGGTGAATCCCATCGCGGCTGTGGTGCTGGTCGGCGCCAACATCTGCTGGGCCTTCGGTTCCGTCTATTCACGCCAGGCCAGCCGCCCGCAATCGCCCCTCTTGGCGATCGCGATGCAGATGCTCACCGGCGGCGCCTTGCAGTTGTTGGCAGGCTTAATGCTGGGTGAGGGGTATGACTTCGATCCTTCACACATCACGGCGGCTTCAGCCTGGGCCTTCGCCTACCTCACATTGATCGGTTCGCTGGTGGGATTCACCGCCTACGTCTGGTTGCTGCAAGTCAGCACACCTGCCCGCGTCTCTACCCATGCCTATGTCAATCCGCTGGTAGCCGTTTTGTTAGGCCACTTCATCCTCAGCGAGCCTTTCCCCCAGTCCATCCTCCTCGCGGGGGCACTCATCCTGGCCGCTGTCATCCTCATCACCCGACCCTCTCGTTCATGAAAACTTCATCTCTCGAACACTACACGCCCGGCCATGCGCTGGAGGCGGTCGCGTTCATGTCCCGGCGCACCGCCGGCACCCACGCGGCCTTTGCGCTGCCCTTCTTTCGCGCCGGCATGCGCATCCTCGACTGCGGCTGCGGCCCCGGCTCCATCACCATGGGAATTGCCGAACGCGTCATGCCCGGTGGCGTCACCGGCATCGACCTCAGCGGCTCGCAGCTCACCCAGGCCCGCGATCGCGCCGCCACACTCGGCGTGCGTGCCGAATTCTACGAAGCCGATGCCTACAACATCCCCTTCCAGGCCTCCTCCTTCGATGGCGTCTTTTCCCACGCCCTCTTCGAGCACCTCGCCAGTCCCCACGAGGCGCTCCGGGAGCTGTACCGCGTGCTCAAACCCGGCGGCTTCATCGCCCTGCGCAGCCCCGACTGGGGCGGCTTTGTCCTGCAACCTCTCGACAGCGATCTGGCGCAAACCCTTGCCGCTTACCAGGAAATGCAGCGTGCCAACGGCGGCGATGTCTACGCCGGCCGCAAGCTTCCCGCTTGGTTGGCCGAGGCGGGCTTCAAGTATGTCGTCCCCTCCGCCAGCTACGAG